>NZ_JAUBRK010000124.1:0-2099 GCF_036701825.1 Microcoleus sp. MOSTC5
GTGCTATCGAACCCTACGGTATCTGCACTGCATATAGAAATCTTGTTTGATTCGCAGCAACGCTTTTTGGTGCGTAACTTGCGTGAGAACAATCCGCTCTATATTAATGGACAACCTCTTTCTCAGGGCGAAGCAGCACTGCATCAGGGAAGTGTGTTGCGATTGGGAGAGGCAGAGGTGCGAGTCACGTCCATTACTCAAAGACAATATCCTGTTGGCTCTGTCCCCTCTGGTTCTTTCTCGACATCCCAGCCTTATTCACCTCAACCTGTCGCGCCGACTGTGCCAGCAGGGCGATCATCTGGTTCTTACCGAATGAATGTTGACGAGTATGCACCCAATGTTTCAGGCGGGAATAATCCCCCTGTTCCTAATTCCACTCCTGCTCCTCATGTAGATGGACAGACTTCCAAAATTCCTGAAAATTTTTGGAAGTGGTTTTTGGCAACTCTTGCTGGCTATATTCTCGGTCTTATTGCATTATTTATTATTGCCGTAGCTACGATAGGGACTATTAATGAAAATGAATTCGTATTGAACAGGCTCGAACAATCACGTTGGTCGCCTAGTTTAGCATGGGGTTTCTATGGATTAGTTGTAGGAACACTTCAATGGGTCGTTCTACGGAAACAAATGCCTAAAGCTAGTAATTGGATCCCTGCAACTATACTTGGGTATGTGTTTTATGGTTCTCTAGTGGCAGCCACCAAATATATAAGCTTTTCATCTACTGCTTCTCCAGATCTACTACGAGATATAGGTGTTGAACTTTGTGGTGGTGGGCTAATTGGATTAGCGCAATGGTTTCATTACTTTCGGAAATATATTTTCAACAGTGCTTGGTGGATATTATTGTCAATGACTACCTCCGTGCTTGGTAGTTTGATGAGTGTTTCTAGCGTGACCATAGTTTTGGGTTTGCCGCTAGGTGTCATGATTGAATCATGGTGCGTTAATCGTTTGCTCAAGCAGTATTTTAGAGATTCACATAGTTGATGTCAGTATAATTGAAAACCCAATAATTCCGTATTGCAAGTAAAATACTTTATTACGCCAGCTAAAATTAAGTAGACAATCGGACAACCACAGTATTCATCAGCACAATGAATCAACTAACTTTTGAATGGGCTGAAGCAGGGCAACTCAGAATTGAGGCAATATCCGATCAGCAGCCGAGCAAAAATCCTGGTACAGTCCGAATTGGACGGGATGCTAGCTTGTGCGATATTGTCCTGTCTGACTTCACAGTGTCGCCACTACACGCAGAATTTTTTTTCGATCCGCAGCAGCAATGTTTTTATCTGCGGAACCTGCGGGCTACTAATCCTCCTGTGGTCAACGGCTTGCTCGTACCTCAAGGTCAAGTAATGCTGGATGAAGGCACGACAATTCAGCTTGGAGCCGTTGAATTAAGGGTGCAGTCAATTATGCTTGGTCAAGCTGGCTACGCTCCTACCAACTACGCAACTCAAACAACTCCACCTCCCTATCAGCCAACGAGACAGGCAACTCAATACACTCAACCGCCGCAATCGCAGAATCCAGTTCAGCCAACAATTCCAGTCTCACCTGGTGCGTGGCAGTCTTCGCCTTCCACAACCCCTTCCACAAATCCAATCCCACCTAACAACCCTATACCACCACGCTCAAACAGACTGTCTGTAATTCTGGGAACGAGCGCTGCGGTATTGTTAGCAGTCGTGGGTGGCATTGTGATCGCATCGAACCAGAATTTAATTCCTGGACTAGGTTCTGTCCAAAAGCAAGTAAAAATCGATGCTAGTAACCCTCAGTGTCGAAGAATAACTCCAACAACCGGAGTCACTGCTAAACTGCGTGACCAACCCGACCGTAATCTCGAAGAAGCGAAATTGATAAATCACGGAAGTCTGGTATTGGAGCTTAAAGCTGAATCAGCGTTTGTTCAAGTTCAACTTCCCGATGGTAGCCAAGGCTGGGTTTATAATGATCAGCTACAATCTTGCTCCGAAGCAAGCACTACCGCAAATCCTCCTCAATCGCAGCCCTCTACTTCACAGCCTCAACCTCCGGCTCAAGAACAACCGACAAAAGAGCCAGATCTCTCCTCCAAAGAGAAG
>NZ_JAUBRK010000124.1:2199-8420 GCF_036701825.1 Microcoleus sp. MOSTC5
TGTGAGGCAGCCGTTGGTGGAGGAACTTGGCAAAACGGTCAATGTGTTTATGACAACATTCCTTCTGAGTCCCAAGATGATGCAGCAAGCACTACCGCAAATCCCCCTCAATCGCAGCCCTCTACTTCACAGCCTCAACCTCCGGCTCAAGAACAACCGACAAAAGAGCCGGATCTCTCCTCCAAAGAGAAGTGTGAGGCAGCCGTTGGTGGAGGAACTTGGCAAAACGGTCAATGTGTTTATGACAACATTCCTTCTGAGTCCCAAGAGGATGCAGCAAAACAAGCAGAGATTCAGAAACTGCAAAGTTGGTTGAGCCAGGTGGAGAGTTTGATCGCTCAAAAGGAAGGAGAATTGCTTAACTGTGAAGGTGCTGCACCTGCTGACGGTGTTTGCGATGAGATTAAGGGAACGCTGGCAGCTTTACGTACAAAAGCTGAGAAGTTGAAATATGAGATTGACTACGTCAGTCGGCAAGGCCATTAATTGCTGAAGGTATGAACCATCATGGCTAGTCAAAAACTTCTCAAAGATTACGCTCAAATTAATTAGACAAAATATGTCTCCCAAAACTGACAAATTAGCCCAACGGCTTCAGGATGTTCAGAAGTTTGTCGCTGCTAGAGTAACGCAAGATTCCACGTATCCTGCCATTGCTCAAGAACTGCTCAAGGTCGGTGATGCGCTCAAAGCAACTAAGCTCAACTTGCATATCTACAGTCGCTCTGCAGTCCTGGCACAAGCTTTAAAGGATAGCTTTAACTGCGCCGATCCGCGTCCTGAGGCTTTTCAACTGAATACTTTGCCTTTTCCAAAACAGTTGCCCCTGCTTAACTCGCAGCCTGCGGCCAGCCTCGTTTTGACCGCGGCAAGCCAGCCTACCCACTACTCCCTATCTGTCGGTGAAACCGTAACGATCGGTCGTCGTCCTGGTAACACCATCCAGCTTCTCGATCACTATGATCGCACCAGTGGAAACCATGCAGAAATTCGTCCACAACTCAACCCAACGCCCCCAGTCTGGCAAGTTTGTGACTTGAATAGCCGTAATGGAACCTTCGTTAATGGTCAAAAAGTGCAGGGTTGTCAAACTTTAGAAGTGGGCGATCGTGTAACTCTGGGGTATCCTACGGCTAGCGAGAAAGCTCCTGAATTAGTATTTGAAGGGATTGGCTCCGGGCAATTAGATAAATTTCAGCAGCAGCTAGAGCTTGCTGACATCCTGTGTCTTGTCGTCAGTTCAGGACAACCGTTCTCCCCCGAAGAGCAGCGTCTGATCGAAATTGCCAGTCAAGCACCTTTGGCACGTTGCTTCGTGGTCATGGATACTCCTAGAACAGGCAGCGAGTGGCAAACGGAGAACTTAAGCAATGCGGCAACGATCGCCTCCTGGCTCAAAGGTCAGCGTTTAGATCAGTCAGTTGAATTAGTTTCTTTGTCTCTGGGTTTGTTTGACCCAAATCGGCAGGCTGGAACGATGCTCGATCCGGGTGCTCAACCCGACTTAGTACAGTTTTGCCAAACGTTGAATTATCTAGTGGCAAACAACAAAGCAGAAGAACAAATTATCAGGCGATCGACAATGCAACTACTGCGGCAAATTGCTCGAATTGAGCAAGTGCTAGGAGTCCAAGAAACCGTTACGACACGGGCGATCGTCGCAACAGAGAAAGAACTCTCCTCTAGCGGACAAAGTGAATTGAAAGAGCAAATTCGTAAAGCTGTGAAAAAAGCAAACGAAGAGCGAGAGAAGTTTTTCAGACAGGTCAAAATCGATTTGAACCAATCTAGAAATGACCTTTTAGATAAGCATCGTCGCAACAGCATTTTGAACAAGATTCAAGAATTTGCTGCATCCCTCACTCCAGTTGTAACGAAACAGGGCAGCCATACGTACTTGCAATTAGTCTCACCGGGCGCATCGGGGGGAAGAGAAGTTAATTCTGCCATGACCCATCTCTGTCGCTCAGAGTTGATCCAATGGGGACATGAAGAGTGGCGCAAGATTGGTACGAGCTACGCCGAAGGTGGATATAATGCTATGCTTCGCCGGATTTACACCGCACTGAATATTGTGCCGTCTCTTAAATTGAATGATGTATTAGCTCAACCCATTCGAGATATGCAGATTGATCGCCACCTTGATGCGTCTGTTATTGAGTTTGATGATAAAACTGCTTATCAACAAGTCTCTCTAGCAGGCTATTTGTTTAAGAGTACAAGAAGCCAAGTTACTGGCATTATGTCAATGGTTACAATGGTTGCAACCATCTTTGGCATCAGCTTTAGTCAAAGCAACAATAATTCAGGAGGAGGTGCTGCGCCCTATGCCCTTCTCTTAGGAATTCTTTTTCCAATCGTGGTGATATTTCTTATCTACAGTTACCATCAGGAAAAGGACTTAAAACTGCGGGATGAAGGAGAGAAGTTGCGAGATAAGATAAGTGGAAACTATCAAGAATTGGCTAAGGGATTTGTCGATCGCCTCAAGCAAGCCTTTGACCTTAGACTAGATTCAGAAGCGCAACGTCTTAGAGAAGCAACAGAACTGGTGAACGAGCAACTAAATACTCATGCCGCCGACTTGGATAAAGAGCAGGTTCAAGCTAGAACTCGCTTGGCAGAGCAAAAAGTTCGCCAAACTGAGTTGAGAAAAGAACGGGCAGAGTTAGAGAAGTTGAAGCTTGTGTGACACCCCTAAGTGCGAAAAAACATAAAGCGTTCAATGATTCATCCAAATACTGTTTGCAAGAAGGTAATAATGCTACCCCCTCAAGAATATGAGAAAGCCCGAAAAAAGGCTCGTTATCATTTACAGGTGTCTGTAGACCATGTGCCAAATAATGTGACGATGCCTTGTGAAAATCTATGTATAAAAGGAAAAGTAGTTTGTATCTTTCGAGGACGACGCAGTATACGAATTGGTGATTCTGTAGAATTTGATGTGGCGGTTGAAGGAGAGCCGTACATTCTCAGGACGAGTGGCATTCTCTGGCTGAATTACTCAAACCTCCTTCAGGCAAATTACATGGAGGTTTTTCTCAACGGTAAACCACCAAATTGTAGTATCGCTTTATATCAATATGAGTTAATCGAGGCACCTACTAAAAATCCTACACTTTCTTCTCCACAGCCTAAGTGGTGGGACAAACCTTTAGAGGTTTGGCATTACTTTATACGCAGGGTCAGTTATTGGATTCAGTGGGGAATTTGGTTGCCATAAAAACCACTAATAATTACTCAGTTTAGCACTTGTATATAACAGTGTTCTCAAAGCGTTATTTTACGCGGCTTTACAGATAACTGGTATCAGGGCTATTTCATTCTAAGTCTTGATTTTTTAGGCATCTACGAAAATACACTGTTTCAGCCTTCAGGGACTTTATTTCTTACTAACTGAAACGACCAAACTCGTTGCTCACATTTAGAATGAAATGACCCTAGAACTGGTATGACAATTAACTGACTTTTTCTAAAAGCTCTTTGATTTCTTGAAAGATGCCAATAACGGCATTAATACCAACACTTGTTGTATTTACGCCTGTCACTAAAGCATCTTTAGAAGTGACGACAGTTGTACCAGTTGTATCGATTAGCCGACCTAATTGTTCTGCCATCTCTTCTAGATCATTCGCTGTCCTTAGTAAATCGTCTACAACTTTACCTTGAATTTCCTCACTCATCTGCTGTAACGTTTCTTGAGCAGATTGCTCTGTAGTTTGCCCAACTTCCTGAAGTTTAGCGGTTAGCTTTTCTAACACTTCGTCCAGATGCTGGGAAAACTCAGTGGCTTTTGTAGTCACAGTAGAAATCCACTCTTCAGCAATGAAGTTTTGCAATGTGGCAGCGCGTTGAGCAATTTCTTCCTGATGGGCTTCCAGTTCATTGCTGAATTTATCCGATAGAGAATTTTGAGTTTCGGCAACCAGTTCTTGGAGTTCTTGTTCTACTTGTTCAGCTTGTTCAGTTAAAGCAATAGTTGATTGCTCCAGTTCTGGAATATTACTCTCAAGCTCCTGACCAATGGATTCTATCTGCTCATCAAACGTCGAGATTACCTCCTGAGTTTCAGATGATTTTTGCTCAATTTCATCCTGTAATCCGTCTAAGCTAGCTTGCATTTGCTTCAAAGATTCAATCACTTCATCTGCTTCTGAGGTTAAACTGTCCTTTGCTCCATTCAAGCGTTCTAACAATGCCTGAGCACGCGCTTCCAATTCGTCTAACTCTGAGTCGATTTGTTCAGCAACTGCTGCAAGCTGATCGCGTTGCTCTAAGAGGCCACTCTTGACCTGCTCTACGGATTCTGATGGACTTTCTGGCTGAACTATTTCTTCCATTACTACCTCAGAATTAGATATTGTTTTGTTGTTTGTTAAATTAGGCTTTGCAGAGAATCCATTAAGTCTTTGATTTCGTCTATTAATGGCTCAACAGTTGCTCGAACAGAGGCTGAATCTGCTTTACCTTCAATTAGTTTTTGCCGCATCTCAGCAACCGCATCTGTAATTTGTTTAACGGCTCGACTAACAATCTCTTTCACCTCCCGTTCCACTTTTTCCTGAACCTGGTCAAATATTTGCTCTGTTTGCTGCTTAATAACGTTAGTGCTAGTGTCTGTTAGCTGAGTGTTGAACGCTTCGTGGCAGGTTGTCATTTGTTGCATCACCTCTTGCACTTTAGAAACTACATCTTGCTGTGCCTGCTCCATCACCTCGGTCAGACTGGCAACTTGCGCTTCAGTCATCTCTTTCGCTTCCGTGATTTGCAACTGCAAAGTTTCCACCCCTGCTTGAGTAGACTCTAGGGCTGAAACAAGTTGTTCCTGCCCAGTTTGAACAGCCTGCTGCGCTTGCTCTAGGGTCGTTTGAATGGTTTCGCCAAACTGAGCGATCGTCTTCTGCTGCTGTTCTAGCTGTTCCTTCAACACTTCTACCTTACCTTGAGACTCTTGAAGGTCAGAAACCAGCGTAGCTTGTGCTTGGGAGATCGTCTGCTGAATTACCTCTGCCGTACTGTTAAGGTCAGCGATCGCGCTGGTTATTTGCTCTGGCTTATCTGCAAGTCCCGTCTGAAATTCATTGAACACTGTTCCAATTTGCTCCAGTGTATCAACGACCTGTTCTTGGCGCGTCTCCAAACGGTTTACCAGGTTCTCAACCTCCTCAGACACTGAGGTTACTGTCTGTTCCATTTCTGTTTGTGAATCCACCATGATTACAACCCCAAAGCATCTAAACCAGCATTGGACAATTCAGCAATTTTCTTAGCGGCTACTAGAGCAGGCAAACTGTAGCTAATCGAGGCAGTGATGCTAGAGCCAACCGTCATTAGGACAATACTTTGTATCACTTCCTCAACCATTGCCGCGATCGCGTCTTCAATAACATCTTGGAATGCTGTCTCCAGCTCAGACTTGGCTGCCTCACCACAATGCTGACTGAGATCTTTCAGCATTTGAGAACAACGGTCTGTCAACTGAGTGCCCAGTCCGTCAACCTCAGTGTTAAAGGTGCTGTAGAGGGCAGTCATGCTCTCAGAAAAATGGCTGAACTGATCGCTCAGTTGAGTCAACTGCGTCTGGCTCACTTGCTCAATTAAGTCACCAAATCCAGCTTCTACGGCAGTCGTATGCACATCTGTTAGATCGCCGCTCAATGCTTCAAAGTCAGCTTCTATTGCAGACTGAAAGGATTCGACCTGAGATTGAAGTTGGGCGATCGCGTTTGTAAAGCCAGTTAAAACAACTTCGGTTTCTTGCCGAGTTTGAGTAACCGTTTCTTCTAGAGCAGTGATCGATTCTGCAATTTCAGCCAAGCTATCTTTTGCCTGATCATAGGTTTGATCAAGTTCTGATTGCGCCTGAGTTAGCTCCTGCTCAAATTCACTCGCCGTTTGCTGAATCGATTCCCACAGTTCATCCAACTCATTTTCTGCACTACTAAAATCCTCCTGCCATGTTTTTAACTCAGAAACGGCAGCACTTAGTTTAAAATTCCCAGAGGCAGCTTGCACCGCTTGGCTGATCGTTTGCAGTTGGGTGATGAGCGACCCAGCTAAGCGATCGAGATCATCACCCTCTGAAGTATCAGCAGGACTTGGGGTAACGCTATGGGTCATAGCTGCCGTTGTATGAGGTGAGTACATTAGACCTCTTGCAAAAAAAATCTATGTTATAATTAAAGGTTTTGAATTTTAGACCTGAAAGCTAACTCATAATT
>NZ_JAUBRK010000014.1:0-112833 GCF_036701825.1 Microcoleus sp. MOSTC5
TACAATTATGAGTTAGCTTTCAGGTCTAAAATTCAAAACCTTTAATTATAACATAGATTTTTTTTGCAAGAGGTCTATTACAACAGACTTTTGCCAATCAATAGCTTACAGTGTAGCTTTTGGGTTTGAAGATATCAATTCTCTAGATGATGCTCAGTTAATGCTAAGATTTGACAGCGAAAAGTTAACTTTTGGTTTTTATGCAAAAAGTGAGTATGTTGATTGCATAATAGATAATTATCAATGTAATTATCTAGATAAACCAGGTGTAATCGAAATGCTTAAACGTTACGAGCTTCCCAATCAACATCATTGCTATTTAACTCAGCAAATAATTCGTGTTAATTCCATTTGGCCGGAATCGCGTAGCATAATCATGAAACCTCAAAAATGTATTTATGAATTATTGGAAAGTATTATTTCTTTAGCCGCACAACCACCGGAAGTTAAAACACATAAAATTACTAATATTCAGATCGCTATATCACTTGAATCAGAACAAGTATTAGGATATTCTGCTAAACAGTTAATTCAAATAATAGCGCAAACTTTTAAAAAAATATTTCCCTTGTTTTTATGTTGCAATCTGTATGATAATGAGTTACCTCTGCTTATCAGTCAATATTTTTCAGTATATACAAAAGAATTTAATCGATTCTATCATAGCCTCGAAGAAATTTCTTACTTTACTGGTTTTCAAACATCTGAACTAAACCGCTGGATACGCACCATTAACCGCAAGCAACAAGCCATCATCCAAGGCCCGCCCGGCACCGGAAAAACCTTCCTCGCTCAAAAACTCGCCCAATACTTAATCGGTGGCGGTGACGGCTTTTCAGACATTATCCAATTTCATCCAGCTTATACTTATGAAGACTTTATTCAAGGCATCCGTCCGCAAAGTCAAGATGGGGAATTAACTTATCCCATAGTTCCCGGCAGATTCCTAGAATTTTGCACAAAAGCTGAGTCTTGTCAAGACATTTGCGTTCTGATTATTGATGAAATTAACCGGGCAAATTTATCTCAAGTATTTGGAGAATTAATGTATCTCCTAGATGACCGACAGGACACAAAACGCTTTATTACACTAGCCAGCGGTCAAAAGTTTAGAATCCCTACAAATGTCCGCATTATCGGCACCATGAACACCGCAGACCGTTCTATTGCCTTAGTCGATAACGCACTCCGCCGCCGCTTCGCATTCATTCCCGTCTATCCTAATTATGAAGTCCTGCGACAGTATCACCAGAGAGAGGAAACAGGTTTTCCAGTTGATAAATTAACTAGCATTCTAGAAGATGTCAATCGGGCAATTAACAACAAACACTATGAACTAGGCATCTCCTTCTTTTTGACAAAAACCTTAGCTGAAGATATCCAAGATATTTGGCAAATGGAAATTGAGCCATACCTCGAAGAATACTTCTTTGATAACCTGGAAAAAATGGATGAGTTTCTCTGGGAGAATATCAAGAATAAATTGGGCTATTGACAATCTAACGCCGTCATTAACGCCGATACAGTGGCGTTACTGCATCCACCACAATTATGAAACCAGAATCCTGCCGAATTATCGAACTTACAGAATATCAATTAGCAACTTTTGAACAAGACTCAATCCCCGAATCAGTAGGACAGAAAATATACCATAATTATGCCAAGGAAATCGAGATAGAATTTCCCAACTTTAAAACAAAATATCAATGGCACTTAAAATCTAAAGGCAGAGTTGGCAACATTCCCATCACTCCAGAATTTCACATCGCCATCCGCCCAAAGGTTCCCATAAACAACCTCTTCGGAATGCTTGACTATGCCTACAACCTTAAGATCAAATTTCCCCAAGGCTCGATTCAGTGCCAATTTTTAAAACAAATTTACGAGACATTAGCTAACATTCTTGCCCAAAAAATCCTAGAACGCTGTCGCAAAGGATTATATCGCGATTACTTATCCAAAACCGAAAGACTCCCCTACATTCGCGGCCGCGTCGATTTACGGTCAGCCCTGCAAAAACCTTGGGATGTTAAACTAAAATGCCACTATAGCGAACAAACAGGCGATATCGAAGATAATCAAATTCTGGCTTGGACACTTTTCATCATTGGCCGCAGCGGTTTGTGCCGTGAATCTGTTTCATCCACTGTGCGAAAAGCGTTTCACGCACTCCAAGGATTTGTTACATTAAAACATTTTAAATCAGAAGCTTGTATTGATAGAAATTATCACCGTTTGAATCAAGATTATCAACTTTTACACGCCTTATGTCGATTTTTTTTAGATAACACAGGGCCTAGTCACGAAACAGGCGATCGCGAAATGCTCCCTTTTCTCATAGACATGGCTAATTTATATGAACAATTTGTCGCTGAATGGCTCAAAGCAAATACACCAAAAGGCTTTTTTGTCAAACAACAACACCGAGTTACACATGACCAAAACTATTTCGATCGGATTGACTTACTGCTGTGCGATATTGCCACAAAAAAAGTCCAATACGTCCTCGATACAAAATACAAAGCTCCCGATAAAGTAGCCAATAATGACATTCATCAAATAGTTGCTTACGCAAATGCCTTAAAGTGCCAAAATGCAATTCTCATCTACCCGCAAAACCTCCAACAGCCACTAGATATAAAAAATGACGATATTCGAGTTCGCAGTGTAACTTTTTCCCTAGATAGCGACATCCATGAAGCCGGAAAAACCTTCTTAACCTCTCTACTTCCAAACACCCTCCCCTAACTCTTCTCTGCGCCCTCTGCGCCCTCTGCGGTTCATTTCTCCATAAAAAAAGAGGCGCAATTGCGCCTCCCAAATCTTTCATGTCAGGGTTCTAAACACTAACAGCCACTTTCGCTTCTTTTGCTGTCAACTTCTCGTAAGTCGCCCGCATCTTCAATCCGACTAACACTTGGAACAAACCAGTTCCATTGTTAGAACCAGGATATTCGCGGTGCTGGAGCAACAGGTGAGTTAACTCGCCTTCATACTTCGTAGAAATCTTGCTCAAATGGCTTTCGATGTAAATAACTTCTTCGAGATTCTCGAATTGACCATCTACTTCCAAAATCGAGACTTCGTGACCGTAGAAAGCATCGGGCCCGTAGTACATCTTAATTCCGGGATAGGAACAAGTCAGCTTGCGGCCGCAAGGAACCCAGTTAATTGTTGAACCTTCGTCAAACAAATACGCAGGCTCAAAATTGGCGATGCCTTCGCGCTGGATCATCTGCACGCGCAGAACCTTCCGCTCCTTGTCATCTTTGATCAAGTTGGTCGGCAACACTTGAATTACCACATCAGCATATTGCTTTTGCGGGTCGATGTAGGCGGTAAAATCCGGTTTGCGAGCATTGATCGCAAACAGCACGTCTTCGTAACGGTGGCCCCGTTCCGCCATGTCGCGCTGGATTTTCCAAGCAATTTTTACCTCGTCGCTGATGTCGAGGTAGACGCTGAAGTCGAGGAGCGATCGAACTCGCTCGTCGTAAAGGGGATGCAGCCCTTCAATCACAATCACGTGATTCGGCTCTACCCGCTCAGGAGGATCGAGCAGACCGGTTTCGTGGTTGTAAATCGGCTTGTCGATCGCGTGACCTTCTTTGAGCGCCTTCATTTGCTCGGCCATCAGGTCAAAATTGTTCGCTCTCGGGTCAAGGGCTGTAATCCCTGTTTCCTTGCGCTGCTTGCGATCGAGACAATGATAGTCGTCAAGGCAGATTACCGTAACGAAATCTTCCCCGAACAAATCTGTCAATCGGCGCAAAAAAGTAGATTTTCCGCATCCGGAGTCTCCGGCAACGCCAATTAAAACCACGCGATCCGGCTTACTGGTCATAGTTTCCCTCTAACAAAATCACTGTTTACTAACTAACTCAAGTCTAGATTCCACAAAATTTCAGTCCCCAGATAGCGACAAGCAGGCTTTGTGCGGCTTTGCTACCCCGAGACGATGGAGTTCTCACCAGCATACAGCAGTCAGTTGACTGCCTGCCCGGGAAGACCCAAGCAATCTTCAACGCAAGTAATTAATACTAACTTTAGTGGTTAATCTTACCAGAATGCATCGGCTCCCTACAAGCTCAACCTCATTAACTGGTGAAATCCTCCTTTAGGCTGTACTGCATTTAAATTGTATATTTCAATCCCCTATTCCCCCTAGAGTCAAATCCTCGAACCCTCTACCTCTACCCCTCCCCCTCGAATCCTGTCCCCGAATCCCCAAATCAGAACGACTTATCGGGGCAGATCCCCCGATCGGGTAAAATATTTGCAGTACGCAGACAACAATAGCTATAGGTCAACAGCCGAACGCAAGAGGGCTCGGTGAGCGCGGCGTTCGGCTAGTAGGGATTGGATACGCGAGCGATCGCAACTTCAACACTCCTGCCGGCGTGGCGAGGCCCAAAAATTGGCGCGGCCAATTAGTCCCGATGGCCTTAAGAAAAAAGTAAATTGAGTCTAACGTCACATTCTCTTTCTTTATAACTCTGTATCGTGAAGGAAAATCAACAAATGTACAGCCCAAGCATATCTGGTGTTGCGGCAAACTCAGAATCAGGCAGCCGCATCTTTGTCTACGAAGTGGAGGGTATGCGTCAGAGCGAAGCAACTGACCAAACAAGTAACCCGATTCGCCGTAGCGGCAGCGTATTTATCTCCGTGCCCTACGAGCGCATGAATCAGGAAATGCGCAGAATTGCTCGCATGGGTGGCAAAATCATCAGCATCCGCCCCTCAAACAGCGCTCCCGAAACTAATAATGGCAAAGTCGCACCAGAAGCAGGGCTACAGAGTCAGAAATCTGGAGAAAAAACTAAGCCCATGACTCAAGCCAAGGAAAAAGTTCAGGTTCCTGTTAACCTCTACAAGCCGGCCAATCCCTATATTGGTAAGTGCCTTTCTACAGAAGAATTGGTCAGAGAAGGCGGCGAGGGTACAGTCCGTCACGTCAAATTTGACATTTCTGGAGGCAAGTTACACTATCTCGAAGGTCAAAGTATCGGGATTATTCCCGATGGCACTGATAAAAACGGCAAACCTCACAAAATCCGGCTTTATTCGATCGCCTCCACCCGTCACGGAGACGATGTAGACGACAAAACAGTCTCTCTGTGCGTCCGCCGCCTAGAGTACAAAAGCCCAGAAACCGGTGAAAAAGTCTTTGGTGTTTGTTCGACTTTTCTCACCGGTTTGGAACCTGGAGATGATGTCAAAATTACCGGCCCTGTAGGCAAGGAAATGTTATTGCCTGACGACGAGGAAGCCACCGTGATTATGATGGCTACCGGTACGGGTATTGCTCCTTTCCGGGCTTATTTGTGGCGGATGTTTAAAGAAAACAATCCAGATTACAAGTTCAAAGGTTTAGCTTGGCTGTTCTTTGGAGTTGCTTACACTCCCAACATTCTGTATAAGGAAGAGTTGGAGCAATTGCAACAAGAATTCCCCGATAATTTCCGCTTGACTTATGCCATCAGCCGCGAACAAAAAAATGTTGACGGCGGTAAGATGTACATTCAAAACCGGATTCAAGAAAACGCAGACCAATTGTGGGAATTGGTTCAAAAGCCCAATACTCACACTTATATCTGCGGTTTGAAGGGTATGGAAGGCGGAATTGATGAGGGAATGTCGGCTGCTTCTAGCAAGTACGGCGTTGACTGGGCTGGCTATCAGAAACAGTTGAAGAAAGAGCACCGTTGGCACGTTGAAACTTATTAATCTGTTACCTGATTTAATCTGATTGGTAGGGTGGGCTTGGCTCGCCCTACCATTGTTTTTAGGGCAATTATATCCGACTGGTAAGGTACTGAATGCGTACCCTACAATACTATTTTGATTGCTACGGTACGGGAATAGCCTACAATGGTTGTGGCTTAATTGAGTTTCTACGGGTCAAAGTCGTGGCTTTCAAAATTGGTTTGTTAGGTTTGGGTACAGTTGGCGCGGGAACAGCAGAGATTTTGCTCTCCCCAGATGGCCGCCATCCGCTGTTGCAGGAATTGGAAATCTATCGGGTGGGAGTGCGCGATATTTCTCGAACTCGGTCTTTACAATTGCCAGAAAATGTGCTGACAACTGACCTAGAAGCGATCGCAACAGACCCGGAAATTGATATTGTAGTAGAATTGATTGGCGGATTGGAACCGGCGCGATCGCTCATTCTGCAAGCTATTGCCAGCGGCAAGCACGTCGTCACTGCCAACAAAGCAGTTATCGCCCGCTACGGTAATGAAATCTTCGAGGCCGCCAACAACAAAGGCGTTTACGTAATGCTAGAAGCTGCTGTCGGCGGCGGCATTCCGGTCATTCAAAGCCTCAAACAATCTTTAGGTGCAAACCGCATTCAAACTGTCACCGGCATCGTCAACGGCACAACTAATTACATCCTGACGCGGATGCAAACAGAAGGCGCAGACTTTGCCGAAGTGCTCGCCGACGCCCAGCAATTAGGTTATGCTGAAGCTGACCCCACAGCAGATGTAGATGGATTAGATGCGGCCGATAAAATTGCTATTTTAGCCTCGCTAGCTTTTGGTGGACGCATCAAATTAGCAGATGTTCACTGCGAAGGTATCAGAAAAGTTAGTGCGGCTGATATTAACTACGCCGACAAGCTGGGATTTGTGATTAAATTGTTGGCTATTGCTCAAGAAACCTCCCGCCGCAATGGCGAGCAAGCGCAGGGAGAAAGCGAACTGCTTTCAATTCGAGTGCATCCTAGTTTTGTGCCGAAAACTCATCCGCTGGCGAGTGTTAACGGGGTTTACAATGCAATTTTAGTGGAAGGAGAGCCGATCGGGCAATTGATGCTGTACGGGCGCGGCGCGGGTGCAGGCCCAACAGCTAGCGCCGTAGTATCCGACATCATAAATGTGGCGGCCATCCTGAAAAGCCAAGCTGTTCCGACTCCTCATCCTTTGCTGAGTTGCAGTCACCAACACTACTGCAAAATTGCTCCGATGCAGGAACTTGTTACTCGCTTTTACGCCCGTTTTCTGACGCGCGATACTCCGGGAGTAATTGGCAAACTCGGCACTTGTTTCGGCAATCACAAAGTTAGTTTGGAATCAATTGTGCAGACGGGGATTCACGACGATTTAGCAGAAATTGTCGTCGTGACTCACGATGTTAAGGAAGGTAATTTTCAACAAGCACTCGATGAAATTCGCGCGATGGAAGCAGTCCATAGTATTGCTAGCACGTTGCGAGTTTTGTAAAAATGATTTGCTAGGGGCGGGTTTCACATACAATATTTGCCAATAATTGACAATGTTTAAAACCCGCCCCAACCCAACCATAAATCAGAATGTACCGGGTGCTTGTAGGGGCGGGTTCACAAACAATAATTGCCAGAAACAAACAATCTCGAAAACCCGCCCGAACCGAACCATAAATCATCATGTACATTTTCCGATGCGATGCAAATTTCTGGTTGACGTAGGTTATCGGTGGTGGGGGGCGGGTTTATCTAGATTGTCGGTCATCGTTAGATATGGTTGGTGAACCCGCCCCTACCAAATCTGGGTAAAGGTATTCTGCCAAAATACCGGGTTTTTCCCCCACAATCAGTTAAAAATGAGATTTGGGATGAAAATAACAAAATTAGATTTTGTCGATCGCCAAACGGGAAGGCACTTGCTAGATTCCCTCTACGAAAAGTTTGCCAAACCCCAACTGCACGATACTTTTAAACCCAATAACCCTTCAATTTACATCCGGCACGAGCAAGGGCAAGTTATTGATGGAAATTATATCATAGAAAAAGTGTTTGAAGACTCTCGCACTGGTTTTTATGCTGAAAGTCGCGTTCCCATTTCTGGCAATAACCCGCCTGTTATGGTGATTCGCGGATACGGTTCTTGGTATCCTTTCGAGCGCGTTTTGGAAGATACGCCCGATGTATTTATGGCAAAACTAGAACGCCAGTTAAAATCGGCGCAAACTGCGGGTGCTATTGATTGGATAAAGCAGCAATTTCACAGCGGAAACCCGCCCGATGTCATCGGAGAAAGTTTGGGCGGCAAAGTTGCTCAGCAAATAGCAGCAAAATACCCGGATTATATTCGATCGACTGTAATTTTTAATTCTTTGGGCGTTTCAGAAAAGTTAGCTAAAACTTCCACGGCTAACAATGTTTTTCACTACTTTACTTTAGGCGAAAGGTATGCTTTCTGGGCAAATCAAGGCGATTACATACCGGGAACGATTTTTGTGATTTCTCAGAGAGGCAACAACTGTTGTTATAAAATCGAAGAGGCGATCGTCCGGATGGCGCGTTTTGAAGGCAAGTTTCTCAAAAGGCGCGCGATTGTGGCAATATTGGCTCAGTTGCTGTTGGTAAACAGACATAATGCGATCGTCCTGAACAAGCGGCGGCCGGTAGTCGTTCAGATCGATCGCACTCAATTGCAAGTTTTCCGAAAAAACCGCTTTGTGTAAACTCAGACAGAATTGCTTCAGGCTGCTGATGGCTGATTTTCCCGCGCTGCGACTGCGAGAACCAGACAAAGTGCCGATATCGCCTTTTCCCATTCTTGCTTTACGGCGGTGGGTTGAACTTCATCAAAGGCGCTAACTAAACGAGGGATCGATCGCTCTAATGACGATCGAGGAATTGATTTGTGCAGATCGACTAAACGAGTTAAACTTTCTTGATTCTTCAAAAAACCGACTACCCATTTCGTAGCATGATCGGGACTGTCAGGGACGTTTTTAATTCCTAGTTCTGTTTGCAACCAATCGTAAAAAAGCGGCAGCTTTTGAGCTAAAACAGTTCCAGCAGTTGGCAAAGTTTCTTTTAGCAACCGACTATCCAGACTTCCCAAGAGTTGCTTGAATTCCGGTGAATCGAGAAAGCTGGTTAATGGAAGTGAAAGCAGGGCTTCAGAAGCCTCAGGGGATACATTTAAAGTCCGCGAAAATGTTGGAAGCATTGAAGAGTATGTGGTAGGGATGACTTTTGTAGCATAACAATAACGCGGATCGAGGAATATGAGGTAGCTCATATTAGCAATATTGTAACATCTAGATCGCCAAACAAGCATCTAAATCTAGCTGTACATATCTCCGTAGATCTGCGTAGATATGCGTGAATTTGCGGTTAATAATTTCCCCTTAAATATTCTACACAAATTCTCCCTTAGCAACCATCACCACCTTACCACCAACCAAAACTGCTATTTCCCCTTCATTTTGGGCTGCTTGTAACAACAGCAAAGAAGGTCGATCGATTTCATAACCTTGCTCAACTCTGACATCAATCTTTGCTTCCCCATAATAAGCATATTCTACTAAATATCCAGCCAAACAGCCGTTAGCACTGCCTGTCGCCGGATCTTCAGGAATTCCTAAGGAATGGGCAAAAACTCGCACGCTTAAATCATTAACATCGCTGTAAGTTTCTGGGCAAAATATCAAGATTTCTTTTGCTTCCATTCTATCAATTAGCTCAAAATATTTATCTAAGTTGACTTGAGCTTTTTTGAGCGAGGCGAGAGTTTTTAATGGGACAATTATAAACGGCACTCCGGTCGAAACTTCTTGAATTGGGAAGTTTGCATCAATTTCATCTGGTTCTAAATTCAGGACATTTGCCAGACTTTCGGCTGATAAAACTTGACCAAAACTAGGCGGGTTTTGTCGCATCCACAAAATATCTGCCGATTCATTGTGATAATTAAAAGTAACTGGAATTTGACCGACGGCTAGATTGAGAATTACTCGATCGACCTTTTCGCGAATAATCTCTTGCTGCAACACAAACGCAGTCCCCAAAGTCGGATGACCGGCAAAGGGCAATTCCTTCTTGGGCGTGAATATCCGCACGTCATAGCCGCCATCTCGCGGATCGGGCGATCGAATAAACGTAGTTTCTGAATAATTGATTTCCCTGGCTATCAGCAGCATTTGGGCCTCAGATAGTTCGGCAACTTCAGCCCCGCAAAATACAGCTAGTTGATTGCCAGCATATTTTGACTCCGCAAACACGTCAACTATATAAAAATTCACATTTCCCTCGTTCAACAGTAGTTTGTGTAGCAGCGGTTTCAACCGCCGAGCATTAGAAAAGAAGTTTTTAACTTGCTACTTCAAACAGCGAATTGCTTCTAACATTCCCCTGGCTTTATTGAGAGTTTCTTCGTACTCCAGATCGGGGTTAGAATCAGCGACCAAACCAGCGCCTGCTTGCACAGAAACCGAATGTTTGTCACCACCTAAAGAACGAACCACCATAGTCCGAATTGCGATCGCACTATTCAACTGTCCCTCAAAATCATAATACCCGTAAACCCCAGAATACGGCCCCCGGCGACAACCTTCCAACTCGTGCACAATCTCCATCGCCCGAATCTTCGGAGCACCGCTAACCGTACCCGCAGGAAAACCAGCTTTCAACAAATCCCAAGCTGTCTTATCCTCAGCCAATTCTCCCACCACATTGCTCACAATGTGCATGACGTGAGAATAACGCTCGATTTCCATTAATTCGTCAACTTTTACAGTACCGTTTCGGCATACTCTGCCTAAATCGTTCCTCCCCAAATCAACTAACATGACGTGTTCCGCAATTTCCTTCGGATCTTGCAGCAATTCAGCAGCCAAAGCATCATCTTCTTGAGGAGTTTTACCCCGGCGGCGAGTGCCGGCGATCGGCCGCAAAGTTGCAATCTTCTTGCCGTCAGCAGTATTTTCCGCCTTCACCATAATCTCGGGACTAGAACCGATAATCTGCCAATCTCTGAAATTAAAATAAGCCATGTACGGAGAAGGATTAATCAGACGCAAAGAGCGGTAAAGTGCAAAAGCATCGCCGCTGTATTCAGCTTCCAAACGCTGGGAAATAACTACCTGAAAAATATCTCCCGCTTTGATATAATCCTTAGCCTTTAAAACATTGGCACAATACTTTTCACGGGTAATATTGCTCGTGTAAGCCAATTCTGTATTTCCGGTTGTGGAACGGGCATCTTGCCCGTTATTGGGAGGTGTCCATTCTATGAGAGTAGATTGCTGGGAAAGTGGCGATTGCAGCTTATCAACTAACCGAGAAACCCGATCGCACGCTTGCTGATAAGCCTCCGCCAAATCAACGCCAACCTCGCGCAAATCCGCATAGGCGAGAGCCCAAATTTTTCGCTTCACCTGATCGAAAATCAGCAAATTATCAACCTGCATCCACAACCCATCCGGCAAATCATTCTCGCTGGCTGGATGCACCGGAACTCGCGGTTCTATCCACTTAATTAACTCGTAACCCCAAAAACCGAATAGCCCGCCAATTCCCGGCGGTAACTGCGGCAATTTGACGGGTTTGTAAGACTGCAAACATTCAGTTAAAGCCGCAAACGGATCGCCCGTAAATACTTTTTCGGAACCGTCGCGGTAAACTTGAGTTGTGCGATCGCCCTTAGCCTCCAAAATCCACAGCGGATCGCACCCTAAGAAACTATAACGCCCGAGTTTTTCCCCACCTTCCACCGACTCCAGCAGAAAACTGTAAGGTTGACCCGCACAAACCCGATACCACGCAGACACCGGCGTATCCAAATCAGCAACCCATTCTTGATACACGGGTACAAAATTGCCTTGTTTCGCCAGTTCCGAAAATTGTGAGAAATCGGGGAATATCATATATATCAGAAGGAAGAAGGAAGAGGGAAGAAGGAAGAAGGAAGAAGGAAGAAGGAAGGAGGAAGAAGGAAGAGGGAAGAAGAAAGAAAGAAGAAGGAAGAAGGAAGGAGGAAGAAGGAAGAAGGAAAATGCAATCCTGGCAATAATTTCAGCGATTAAAAGCGCCCTAACCGTCTTGGTACTCAATAAGCAAAAGACGGAAACCAACATCCCTCCGGCGACTGATACTCGCCAACTGCCATCACCGCCATCGGCTTGAGGGCTCGCAGCCCCTCTTGCAAGCACCAGCGAAACAAACTTGCATACCTCAGCGGCAAGTGAAAAGAAAGCAATTCTTCTGAAATGTACGCAGCAGCCCCCAAGAGCAAAGCCTGCATATCCGCTTCAGTTTGAGCGACGCTGTGGCTCAAAGCAGACACCGCACAAGTATAAGCCACAATCTGACCTTGCCGGCAGGCAACGAAGGCAGAAAAGTCATTCAGGGCGTCTTCAATCTCCGAAGTTCGATCGCACCCGCACAGTTTTTCGCACAAAGCGGCACATTCACCAACATCCTCACTAGCCATCGGCCGCACCTCAAACCCATGCTGCGGTTGGCTGCGAAACTTGCCCTGCATTAACACGAAAGGTTCCTTCACCTCAAAACCCAAAGAAGCGTACAGCGACAGCGACGCCATATTAAAAGATTCTTGAACCAAACGGATGCCCACAGCGTCCTGTCCCCGTTCCAGCAAAGCTTTCATGATTTCCCGTCCCGTGCCGCGGCCTTGAAAAGTTCGATCGACACTGACGGGCCCGATACCGCGAATCGGGTTGCGTTCGTCCATAAATCCGCAGCCGACAACGGCACCGGAACTCTCGGCTACTATGTCAAAAAACAACGGACTTTCGATCAGAAGACCAATAATTTCAGTTGAAAACTCCAGCGTCGGAAAATCTGTAGGAGGGAATTGGTGGCTATCGGAAATATCTTTAAAAGCTTCATAATTAATGCGAGCGCAAACATCGATATCAGAAGGCTGCGCTCGCCTGATTGCGACATTCATTTTTAATTTAACGATTAACTTTTAATAAGATTAGAATTTTGCAGTAGTATTCGGGCGCTGCGGGCTTAGCCTCCCGCGCCCGAATACTGCTGCAAAAACAAGTTTACAAGCTGAGCCTTACAAGGAATATTACCTATGTTTTGCTCAGCCATGCAGTCGTGGTCTAAGGATCGAAAGTCTTCTTACCGGTGAACTTAACCTTAATCGGATTGGGATTGCTGCCAATATTGCGGTCAATCTTACCGTTGTAGGGACGACCTTCGTTCACCTTTTCAGGGAACACGCCATCCTTGGGATGCAGGTACTCAGTAGAGCCGTCAGGAAAGACGCGGTAAATTTTGTAGTTCGAGATTTTGAATTTTGCCCGCAGTTGCTGGCCGCCCAAAGCGATGCACTGCTCCTTCCGGGGCAGATGCAGCAAGTTGTCGCCTTGACGCATAATTGCAGCGCCGCCAGTCGGCATTTCAAACACCTGTTCCTTGGGGCTAGTCCAAGTGATCGCGTACTTCTCTTCAACTAGCGCCTTGGTCAGCAAGCCGCCGGTGCTGCCGCCGAAAAGAGGGGGTTGTCCAGTGAGTTCTTCTGCCATAAACATATCCAAAGGATTTTTACGGCATCGTATCATCATGACGCGACACGGCTGTCGAAATTGTAAGGAAAGTTAACAGTTTTTGGGCGATCGATCTTTTCAGATAATTAATAATTAGTAATTAATAATTGATAATTGGTAATTTCCACCAAAGTTAGAAAACAGAATTATGAAGCACGAATCCAGAAAAAACAATCAAAAAAAACAGCAATTATTAGCGTGCTTGTGGCGCACCCTAATAATCGCACATTCCTCCAAATCCCCCCACACACGATCGAATAATTTACCGCGTCAACCCTAAGTCAAGAACCAATTAGGGTCATAGCCGCGCGGAATTTGACTCAAAGCAGTCCAAGTTTCTCGATCGACAATCCCGTCGGCCTCAATCCCAAAGCTTTTTTGAAATGCGCGAACAGCTTTCTCCGTCAAAGTAGAAAAGTCGCCGTCAACTTTACCGCCATAATGCTTGGAAATCTTGAGAACTTCCTGAACAGTAGCGACTGCTTTTCCAGAACTGCCGAATCTGAGTACGGGCATATTAACAGGAGCTTCAGTATAAAGCGCCTGCCAAGTGAGCGGCCCGACAATGCCGTCCGGCGACAAGAAAACCCGAAACTGAAACAGTTTCACAGAAAATTCAACTGCTTTGTTAAAAATTCCTTTAGCAGGCTGCCGGTAAACTTGCAACTTCGTTAGCAGTTGTTCGAGTTCCAATACAGCTTTACCTTGAGAACCTAATTGCAGTTGTGGCTTGTTGGCCATAGCTTGAGTAGATTTCATCTGGCTTGTAGGTGACATAATCGATTTTCCTACCCTCTAGGTTTGAGTATTCTTATTGGAAAAAAGTTTTTCCGGGCGAAACATTTGATGCTAAACTTTTCACGAATCAACACTGGCGGTGGCAGTGCCTCAACAGATTCGATCGACTTTTACCATCTCAGGACTTGTGTACAGGAGACTTATACCATTTTAGATTTTAGATTTTAGATTTTAGATTCGGCATGACTGATTACTATCGGGGTTTCCAGCTTACCTACAGTTGGATTCTTTTTTTAAACTGATATTAATTTTCGGCAGCCTCCCTAGGAATTCTGTCGCCAAACCGGGTTTAAGACGGCAAGCGCGTCTTGAATCTGCTTTGATACTTTCGATCGTAAAGCTGAACACCGCGCAGTCACATCACCTTTAAGGCCTATCTCACAGGGTGAGGGTTGAGGGTGAGACTGGGTGTGGCAGCGGAGGCGGGTTCTGCCGTAAAAACTTTTCTGTGCTATCCTGTATCGTCTGATCGATTAACTCGATCGAGACTTGCGCGCTCCGACGCTCTGAAACCCGATTTTTTCAGTTTGTTCCAAGGCTTTAAGCCAATATTTTATTTAAAAAACCCAGTTTTTCTCCAAGTGTTGTTAATCGGCGCAGCCAACATACTACAAAAGATTTGTTATAGGACTTACGGTAATTTACCAAATTTATAATGGCATTCTGGACAGACCAATCATATATAGAAATCCTTGCAGGAGTCGTAATTTTTTTACCCCACCCCAACCCTCCCCGAACCCGCTGGGAGTCCGCAAAAAATTCACAAATGATGCGAGGATTGCGATATTTATGAATTTGATTGCTAATACTAGCGATGCTTCGGAATAATCCCATCCGGGCAAAACCCAGCCAAAAATTGAAAACATTCCCAATACAATTACAATTTATATGGTGCTGTTGGCTAGCAATAACAGAAAATTATCGACACGATTGTGATTCGGATTGCTGACAGCGAACTGGGAATACCGGAATTAGTTCAATAAAAATTGTTTGCGCCATTTTTTACAACTAAAGCAGGCAAAGGTACGGGATTTAAAATGTTGATTATGGCTGCGATAGTAACTAAAAAACCTTGGGAATGTGGGAATATTGGTCATCGCTAGAAGGTGGAACAGAGTTGGCGATGGGTATTCCGATTTAGGGTACACCGAGGGGTAGTTTGCAGTAATCAGTCATCAGTGATTAGCGATCGATTAACTGTTATCAATTGAGTCTAAACAGTGGGAATAGTAAAGTGAAATTCACTTCCTCGGTCTTTTCCTGCGGAATCTACCCAAATTTTACCGCCCCAGCCAGCAACAATCTGCTTGCAAATTGCTAATCCTAAACCGGTACCGCCGGCGCTGCGACGCAAAGCTCCTTCTTCTTGATAAAATCGATCGAACACTACTTTTAAACTGTTCGCCTCTATTCCCCTACCCGTATCGGCTACGAGCACTTCTACCATCCGAGAACCGTTACATTGAGCTTTAACAGTCACGCTTCCCTGGGGTGTCGTAAATTTGCAAGCGTTGTCTAGCAGTTTGGAGAGAACCTCCACCAACCACTCCCCGTCAGCTTGCACTAAAGGCAATTCTGCCGAGACTTCGGCGATAATTTCCGGCAACTGTCGATCCGCCGTGCGCGATCGCACGCTGCTGAGGGCCAAATCAACGCATTCTTGCAGCGTCAGCGATTCTACATTCCATTGAACTCGCCCGCTTTCTAAGTGAGAAAGAGTTAAGAAATCCTGCACGAGTTTCCGCATTCGATCGGCATCGCCGAGGGCAGTTTCTAACATGATTTGCCGCAATTCTGCAGGCATATCTGGTTCGGAGTTCAAACTTTCCAAACAAACTTGAATTGTAGAAAGAGGGGTGCGGAGTTCGTGCCCGGTGATGGCAATTAGATTGCTGCGAGTGCGGTCTAATGCTTCTAATTGTTGGTTGAGTTCTTCTAAATGAGCGTAGGTTTCTGCTTGAATTAAGGCTGCTCCGAGTTGGGTGGCGATCGCCTCTACTAAAGAAATTTCGTCTTCTTCCCAAGGCAAAACCGATCGGCACTGGTGCATTTCCACCATGCCCAAAACTCGCCCCTGATAAAGCACTGGCACCATTAACCAAGAGACAATTTGCCAATTTTTTACAGTTTTTTCCAGGTATTGTGTATTGACAATCAGCGGGTGTTGTGATGTGTCTTGGATGTAAACTCGCTCTTGCCGCGCCACCGCGTCGCTCCATATTTGATTTTCCTGCAACAGCCAAGTCTGATCCAGCAGGGAACTAGCGCCCGGAGCCAAAAACTCGCCATCGATTTTGACCGCCACATCTGTGGCCTTGCACCGATAAATCAAACATCGGCTTGCCGACAGGGCAGTGCCCAGTTCTTGGACTGCAACTTCGACGATTTCTTGCGGGTTGAGAGACTGCCGCATTGCCGCGGTAATTAAGTTTACCAGGCGTTCTTTGCGTTCCTGAGCCGCGATGGCGCTGTATGCTTTGAGCAATTTGTGCTGGCCTGCTTGCAAGTAGGTTACTAAGCGTTCGGTAAAAGCATCGCTCAATTTTGGATTGGGAATTTTTGAGTTTTTTGGCGCACTTATGTCGGGTTTTGCGGCTTTGGAGGCGGCGGATTTCCTCGTTTTTTTCGGTGTTTTGACTAGCTTGTAAGTAGTTCGCGCTCGATCGATCTTTTCTGCCAATTCGGGGCGATATTTGACAATTCTATCGAGCAACAATGCGGCAGCTTTGGAGCTTACCTCGCGGTCGAACGTCCAAATTCCTTCAAATCTGCGAGCTTGATCCATCACCAGCGGCCCGCGCTCGTCTTGGTTTTCGATCGGCACAATTTTTTCTTGACAAATCAGGCAAGTGGAGTAGTGTTCCCCCAGCACCACTAAGTGCCACTCTTTACTTAATCCGTCCTCCGGTGCAAACGCCACAGTTTCGTGACACTCCGAAGCATTTTTAAAGTCAGTTTCCGGTGCTGCCAGCACGTATACCTGAGAGGAGCGCGAGGCCATTCGCCGGTAACGGTGAGCTTCTTGGCGGTAGAAGCGCTCTCGCTGAAAGCTTGCAATGACTAGCGGTGCGTCGGAACCCGCCAAAACCAAGTCTTCCATAGCGTGAGACAGGGCTGTCATGGAAGATTTGAAATAAATTTGTGCGCGCAGTTGGGGCAAAGCTTGCAGAAGTTCTGCCAGTAGCGAAATAGGGACGATCATCTAGCCTTAAACGTGCATTTTTGCCGATGACAAAACAGGATCGATAGGAGGTTTAGATCGATCGCTTTTCAGTATCTGATACATTTATGCGTCATAACACGACTGTTTAAGTCATATCATGCTGGCAATATCACTTAGACGAATCTAAGCAGAGGTATCGCTCCAAGACCTTGAGATCTTCCCAAAGTCACCTGCTTTTACGTCTAGGTTTTGACGCTAACTCATCTATTCAGGCTTGGATTCGGGCGTTAGCACTCTCACCATTCAGACTTGTTAGGCACCGCTTGCGGATATCTTGCATTATACTATTCTTGAGTTATTTGATATCAGTGCGATCGGTATAGGTTTTTGACGATCGAGCTACTTGGTAATTAAACTTTATAAAAGCACAAGTAATTGGCTATTAGTTAAAAACTAACGACCAATTATTTTGAGGACTGATCCCAAGAAACCCGGTTTTTACCCACAATGTATGAATAAACCGGGCTTCTGACACCGAGCGTGTAAGTCCTATTTTTTTTTGAGGCATCGCGCCTGAGTATAAATGCTGCGGCTGTGGTTGTATCAGGCTAGTTCGCCCCCTTCGTCGTTGCCTCCCGGAGATGATTTGTAGAGAGCATCTAATTGTTCGCGGGCGTCTTGGACAGTCAGCGAACGCATCACTAACAGTGGCTCATTGACAATGTTGCCGTGTTCGTCTAAAAGTTCTGGATGCGGTACAGATTGAGAGCGAGGAGAGGATGCGTAGGGATTATTTGCCCTGAATTGTTGAGGGCGCTGGGACTCCATACCTACGGTGACGAGACTGCGGATTAAGTTACCGACTGCCAGAAAGGCAAGAACGGTAAAAGCTAAAATATAAAGCAGGTGCAACATTATTTTCTCCTCCGGGCTAAACAGCCACACAGCAATTTACAAATGTGTTTCAGCAAGTAATAACTTATTAACTGGAAATCTGTTTGAGTTTGTCAAGTCAGCCAACACATTTCCACAAGTTTGGGATTTGAGTGCAAGTTTAACTTGAATTCGGTTCCTTATTTTCCTGGGGGAGCTGACTGCAATGAGCGAAAGCGCGCCGATACTTGCCAGCATTCGGCGAGCAGTCTGTGCCACGGCATCAGTGCTGCGGTTTCAATGCCAACTTGACCTCCAGTTGCTTGAAATAGAGCTTTAGCAGCGCCTACTTCTTGCTGAGCCTGCTTGACTCGCGCCAGCAAGTCAGATTGATCTTCGCCGCTGAGAAAGGGAATTTCCTCAGTTTCTAAAAGCTTTGCCGATCGGTCGAACCAGTAATTGAAATCCTCTAACAGCGGTTCCAGTAACGCTTTGAGCAATTCTGATTCGGGCAAGTTGGAATTAAGCATGGATCAAAAATGGGTTATTTATCTATTATAGTCTTAGACGGTCTTTACAAATTGTAACATATTTTTAACAAACATTCAAAAATTTAACAACAATTAGCAGGTGGGTGTGAATAAATTTAATTGTGTCAGCAGCGATTTTTGAGTCGAAATCGCAAAATTCTGCCAAATTAGTTCGCGATCTCATGGGTGGTTAGAAACCGGGTTTTTTCAGGCGATACTTCGTTACAGCCCACCAAAATAGTAAAAACCTGGTTTCTGAGAGTCGGAGTGCGTCCCCGACTAAACGTCGCAACCATCAGGGCCGTTGCTGTAATTTCCCAGGGTTTGCCCCAGCCGCAAGTCGGCGCTTGCTGTCCCAATCTGAGTAATATAGAAGCAACTGCCACTAAATTAATTGCTAATTCAGCCGATGTCTAGCTCAGAATCCATGTCCGCTCCAGAAGAGTCCGTTAAGATTGAGTTGCCCCGCACGAGTGAGTCGGAGGCACTAAAAAAAATTCGCCACACCACCTCCCACGTTATGGCGATGGCGGTGCAGAAGTTATTTCCCAAGGCGCAAGTGACGATCGGCCCTTGGATTGAAAACGGTTTCTATTATGACTTTGACACTCCCGAACCTTTTACGGAACAGGATTTAAAAGCCATTAAAAAAGAGATGATCAAAATCATCAACCGTAAATTGCCTGTAATTCGCGAAGAAGTCAGCCGCGAGGAAGCGGAACGGAGAATTAAGGAGATTAACGAACCTTACAAATTAGAAATTTTAGAAGGTTTGATCGAACCAATTACTGTTTACCATTTGGGCGAGGAATGGTGGGATTTGTGCGCGGGGCCTCACTTGGATAATACCAGTGAGTTGAATCCAAAGGCGATCGAACTCGAAAGCCTAGCAGGCGCTTACTGGCGCGGCGACGAAACCAAAGCTCAGTTGCAGCGCATTTACGGCACAGCTTGGGAAACTCCCGAACAATTAGCAGCATACAAACACCGCCAAGAAGAAAGATTAAGGCGCGATCACCGCAAATTAGGCAAAGAATTAGGCTTGTTTATCTTTGCTGATGCGGTGGGCCCCGGCTTGCCTTTGTGGACGCCGAAAGGCACTGTTTTGAGAAGTATTTTAGAAGATTACTTGAAACAAGAACAAATCAAGCGCGGCTATTTGCAAGTAGTGACTCCGCACATCGCCCGAGTCGATTTGTTCAAAATTTCTGGACACTGGCAGAAATACAAAGAAGATATGTTTCCGCTGATGGCAGAAGATGCAGAAGCGGCAGCAAACGAACAGGGTTTTGTAATGAAACCTATGAACTGCCCTTTTCACATTCAAATTTACAAAAGCGAATTGCGTTCCTATCGCGAACTGCCGATGCGCTTAGCGGAATTCGGCACAGTTTACCGCTACGAACAATCGGGAGAATTGGGCGGTTTAACGCGGGTGCGCGGCTTTACGGTCGATGATTCCCACTTGTTTGTCACGCCGGAACAGTTGGATCAGGAATTTTTGAATGTGGTGGATTTGATTCTGTCAGTATTCAAGAATCTGCAACTGAAAAACTTTAAGGCGCGTTTGAGTTTCCGCGATCCGAACAATTTGGAGAAATACATCGGTTCTGATGAAGCTTGGGAAAAGGCTCAAGGTGCAATCCGCCGCGCGGTGGAAACTTTGGGAATGAATTATTTTGAGGGAATTGGGGAGGCGGCTTTTTACGGGCCGAAACTCGATTTCATTTTCCAAGATGTCTTGGATAGAGAATGGCAATTAGGAACTGTTCAGGTAGATTACAATTTGCCAGAACGTTTTGATTTGGAATACGTTGCTGAAGACGGCACTCGCAAGCGTCCGGTGATGATTCACCGCGCTCCTTTCGGTTCTTTGGAACGCTTGATCGGGATTTTGATCGAGCAGTATGCCGGGGATTTTCCGCTATGGTTAGCGCCGATTCAGGTGCGGTTGCTGCCTGTCAGCGCCGAATTTTTGCCGTTTGCGAAGGAAGTGGCGGCGAAGATGAAAGCGCTAAATATTCGCGCAGAAGCTGATGAGAATAGCGAGCGTTTGGGCAAGTTGATTCGCAATGCTGAGAAGGATAAAATTCCGGTGATGGGTGTTGTGGGTGCTAAGGAGGTTGAGGCGAATAGTTTGAATATTCGGACTCGGGCTTCTGGGGAGTTGGGGGCGATTTCGGTTGATGAAGTGATTGCGAGGTTGCAGGCGGCTATTAGCAGTTACGGCGATTTTTAGGGGATTTTAATCGCAGATTGTAGAACGGGCGACACGCCCGTTCTACAATTGACTTAATGGGCGTCTCTCCCGTTCCACGATTTACTTAACGGGCGAGACGCCCGTTCCACAATTAATGCAAATGATAAGCTGTGGTGCATTTAATTTTCACAATCCTCTCCCTTGCCTTTGCGGGCGGGCGATGCGGAACCAATTGTAGATTTACAATGGTTATTAAATGGGGTTTACTATCATCGCGCCGCCTATGACTTTAGAATCGATTACACCGCCGCACCCCGAACTGCGCTGTCGGAAACCGATGCTGTTTGGGCGAATGCTATGTTGCGAGAGAGGGGATTGATCGAATGGTAGAGGGATGTTTAAGTGCGAGCGATATGGAAAAATTATTAAATACGCTCATACTTATGGTAAACAAGTGGTAAACAAGGATATAAATGTCAAGAATGTGGGCGACGGTATTTTGTTCATGAGTATAATTTATCGTTAAGGCGAGTTCCGTGACCTGCAATTACTATACACTACTACCCAATTACTATGAACGACATAAGTAATCGAAATAAGCTTATCCCAGATCTAACAAGTGAAGGGAAGACTCACTTTATCTCACCACGCTTACTAAAGTTATTAGATTGCCAGACCCCTATAAGTCAATTTTTTGCCCAAGCGACCTATATGAGTCGCCGAACTGAGCCGGAAAGTATTGATTTTACTTTCGGTGATGCCCATGAAATACCACCTCCAGGGTTTGTAGAAGCCTTACAGCGTTGGAGTGTACCGCAAAATCAAGGGTGGTATGGCTACAAGGGAAATATTCCAGAATCACGGATCACTGTATCCGCTGCTCTTCAGGATAAACGCGGACTTTCTATATTGCCTGAAGATATTTTTATGACCAATGGTACTGTAGTTGGTTTGGCGATTTGTCTGCAAATGTTAGCTGGTGAGGGAGATGAGGTAATTATTTTGACTCCACCCTGGTTAGGTTATAGGAGTATGGTGCATTTTACCGGTGCGGTTCCGGTGGGTGTGCCTGTGGATACAAACAGCTTTGATATGGATTTGCAGGCGATCGCATCTGCAATTACAGAACGGACTCGAGCAATCATTATCAATTCGCCCCACAACCCTACAGGTAAGATTTTTTCAGCTAGTACCCTGGAGGGTTTGAGTGGTATACTTAACGAGGCTTCTAAGCGCTATGGCAAGCCTATTTATATTATTTCCGATGAAGCCTTCAGCCGCATTGTTTTCGACAACCAGACTTGTTGCAGCCCTACTCAGTTTTACCCATTTTCTTTGTTAGTATATGGCTATAGTAAGACTTTAATGGCACCCGGTCAACGTATAGGGTATATTGCTTTACCTCCCACTATGCCTAATCGGGAAGAAATAAGACGAATCATTTCCCTCCTACAACAAAGTCCTTTTGGTTGGTGTTATCCTAGTGTGCTCATGCAGTATGCCTTAGGAGACTTAGAGCAACTAAACATAAATATTGAGCATTTACAAAACAAGCGAGATCGGATGGTGAAGGCACTCCGGGATATGGGTTACAACCTGTATAACCCTGATGGGACGTTCTTCCTCTTGGTGCAATCACCTTGGGATGATGACCTTGCTTTTGCGGAGTTATTAGCAACTCAAGATATATTTGTTTTACCAGGAACTCCCCAGGAAATACCCGGTTACTTCCGAATTTCCCTTACTGCTAACGAAGAAATGATTTCGCGTTCTCTACCCAAATTCCAAGCCGCGATGGAATACACTGTTGCTAACCCACTTGGTTACTCCTCTTCTGTTACTAAGCGACAGAGTATAATAGAACAAAATCACTCAAACCAGAGCTAGGTCTATGGTTAACCCTCGCCAAGCTAATTCAACCTTGAAATTGATTGAAGAGTATTGTCGCTATTACACAAATCTGTTTTCAGAAGTTAGAAGCTTTCAAGCTTTTACACACCTTCATACTGGTATAATTTCTGAGATGGCATTGCTGAATAGGGGTATGGTTTAGCGAGATCGTGCGGTGAGTAATTCTCGACCGAAATAATTAATTGAATCGGGAACGGGAACATCATTAAACCTGAGATAATGAATAAGTAGTTTAATTGGAGATATGAGCAACTTGTTGTCTGATGCCAGAATCACAAAGAGTATTTCGTTTTAAGCGAGCCAGATATTGTCTTAATCTTGTGTTTTCACCTGCAACCGCAAGTCATGTATGTTTTGCACATAATTTGGTTTCCATCGGTCATAAACATTGCATAAACTTTCGGGCCATCGGTCACATAAAAATAGCATCCCCATCTACTAACTACATTCCACAAAGGTTCAAACGTTTTAGCACGCTCGGTCTCCTAATACCCATCTTAGAATACCTGGTCTAAAGTAATCTACTGCTGTCGGCACCCAGATTGTGTTTTTTTGCTCCGACAAATGTTTGTAGCTCATTTAGTTATCCTACTTCTGGAATTGTCTCGCTTATCGTAAGCCGATGGTAGCAGTTTTCCAACTTGCTTGAGCCAATTAATTATTGTCGTGTGATGCAGGATTTTGACTCTCTTGCTCGCACGAAAGCCCATCCCATTGAGATACATCTTTAGGTATTCATATTTAACTTCTTGCGCCTAACTATGGTGGGTTTGATAGCAATCTCTAAGTTGCCTGCCACAGTCAACACAAATATAATTTTGCTTGCCTTTATTCTGCCCATTTTTATTAACATGAGTAGACTTACCTTCAGGACATTTCATTGGCTTTGACTTTCAGTTAATTGGTTTTTGTGAATCGCTCACTCGCTCTATCGCACCTCAATTCAACAACGCCAGGAAAAGATTGGCAATGTTCAAGGGAAAGCTGCTACTTTGCACCAACTAGCACGAATTTATGCGGATCAAGGGGAAGTAGCCAAGGCGATCGCATTTTATCAAGAACTCTCGAACTTAAGGAAAAGATTGGCTATGTTCGAGTAAAAGCTGCTACTTTCGCAATGTTGGGACAGTTGTTAGCAGATAAGAAGGGAGATTTTGACAAAGCCTTGAATTATTTACACCAATCTTTGGACATTTTGCAGCATTTGCGATCGCCCGAGGCGGACAAAGTGAGGAAAATTATTGCTAGGGTTCAGCAGATGGCTGGAAATTGAAGGTGAGTTGGCAGTTTATACAATGTTAAGCGCCTAACCGCTTTTTCAAAGCCTCCAAAAAATGAACAGACCAATATTCAAGGAATCGGCTTTTCAGAGGTTTGACGAATTTATCCCAAGCATTGAGGTCAACAATATAATTACCGATTTTGATGCCAATCGGCTCTAAATGTTTGCCTTCTATTTCCTTGCTCAACAAAGGCACTTTTCTATTACTTAGCTGTTCTATGAGCCAAAGTACATCGCTGTTTTTTTGTTGTTCGGGACTTTTGTTGATATCATTGGTAGAACCAGCAATTTCATCTCGATCGAAAGAAATTATTGCAGTCAAATTAAACAGAGAACTATTAGCAATAAAGCATTGAGTTTGTTCTCTGGTTGGCAGCACTCCTAAGCGGAATTTGTCTAACAATTGTGCTAGCGCTCGCACTGGAATAGCGCTCTCTGTATTGCTGATATCAGGAGCAATTAATAAAGACGGCTGGCCTTTAATTGAAGGTCGGTCGATGCCCAGATTTTCGATTAAGCTTTGAATCTGTTCGTAGTCAGGGCGATCGCAGAACTTATCCACAATATTTGGATACCGATCGTCGCTTAAAAATTCTAAAAGAGCAATGTACTTGCATCCCAGACTGTGACCAACCCAAAAATAACTCGATGGTTCTTGATAAATTTCGCTTTCATAGCCTAATCTTTGAGCAATCTCGGTCAGTTCTGTTCTCAGTATCTCCTGCTCTTTTAATAACCCGATAGCGATCGGCCAGTGACGAAAAGTAAATCTAAATGGCAAAGCAACTACGGTATAACCTTCTTCAAACAACTGCTGTAAAAAATATCGATAAAACAAAGTTGGCAAACTACCAAAAAAAGTTCCACCAATAAATTGAACAACACCTTTGGGCTGCGGGTGAACAGCTACCCAACTAAAAGAAACAGGCTGAAATCTAAATAAGTTCGACATTTGAATAAAGCTCAGTGAGTGTATAAGTGGGCGTAATTAAACGTAATCAAACGTAAGGTGGGTCTTGCCCACCTTACAGTTACTTACCCTTTAACAGTTCTAGCTGCGAGACATTCTGACAGGAATATCAAATTTGTCCATCACTGTATTTAGCTCTTGCAAATTGATATCGTTGGTATCGATTTGGGCCAGCAGTTGCACTAGCATTTGAGCTTTTTCTGAATTGTCAGCGTCCAAACTAGGCAAGTCCAAAGTACCGTTGCGCAACTCTTCCAAAATCGGCGCAACAATTGGCAAATGGATGATGATTGGTTGACCAGGTTCAGGAGGAATCTCGTTCAAGGCTTTTCCACTGGCGATCGCTAAAGTGTAATTAATTTGATCGAAGTCTAGTGGAGCTTTAGCTGCTAGTGGCGAGAACTCATTCGGCAAGAAAGTACCGCGAATTTCGGGATTCAATAATACCTTGACTGGTTTTTCGCTTTGCGGTACAGGGATCGGAAAGCTTCGGCGCGGCGGCAAAAACAAGGAGACATATCCGCGCACTTCTAACAAACCTGGGGTCAAACTTCCTGGCAGAATTGGCAACAATTCAACAGATGCAGTTTTGTGAGCGGGGATTGTGAAAAATCCTCGATATACCTTCGGTTTCCCCGGGTGCTGAGTCAGAGTTACAGAAGTGTTATTGCCTTCAACGTCAACAACTAAGAAAGCGTTGTTGAGCAAGATTTTATTAGGATCTGCCGGCACGGGTAAGCTAACGGTAAACTCAATCCGATATCGCAAGTCGATCGCTTCGAGATTGGAGATGGTGAGAAAGTATCCCTGAACGACTCGGCGAGCAACAGCTTCAAGGCCACCAATCGGAGGTGCGATCGGCTTTGTGAGGATTTCAAAGGTGGAAATTTCCATGTTGTTGTCAGAGTAATTTAAGTTTGTGGTTTGGTCTTTAGCCGGAAAATTTTGTTTGTGTTTTTCCGTGGCTATATCTATGAATAACTGCTGGTCGCGATTGGTTAACAGTCGCTTTTTCTGGTGACACTCGTGTGAGTTAACTCAAATGAGTGTCGCTTGAAAAAGCGACTTGACAATTAAAAAATTTTTGTTAAACCGCTTAGGAACGCGGTTCGGGAATTTAATTTATCCTTGTGTATCTGGGGATGAAGATAAAATATCGAATCGATCGTCAGCCCGATCGCACATTAATCTGTTGGTATAATCCTCGTTAAACAGACCCGCGACCCTCTGAAACCTAAAAAATCCTACACAAAACGTTACATATTTGTTACTATCGGGGCGAGCCTGTCCTCAGCAGCCCCTTTGTTAACCTTCTAAACTAACGACTATGAGTCAACATCCCTCAGCAATTCCCGCTTCCGAAGAGTCCGCCGAAACCCCGACAGCGCCGACAAACACTGCACCTCCACCGAGTTATGTCAAGCTGGCGATGCGGAACATGGTTCGCAAGCGGGCGACTTCTTTGTTTCACTTTGCCTTGACAGCGGCGGGACTTTTAGGCGTACTCGTCGGTTTGGCTTTTCTCGATCGATATTTCAATTCTTAATCGGGGATTTAAACAATCAGCCTTTAATTTCCGCTGATGTTTTTCATCTTTCATAATCGGGAGTTAAACTGATTGTGTTCCCGGCCAGTTGCAATTTTCAACAGATTATTGTAATGTGCCTGCTGAAAGCAAAAAGTCTATTAGCTCGATCGCGGAATTGGAATTTGTAAAAAAATTGAATATATCCCTTGACAGGAGATCAAAAAAATGTTAATAGAGGTGAACGTCGAAGACTGTTACGGGCTCGCCCAGCAGTCAGCCGACGCTTCCAGCCTCCCTGAGATTGCAGCCAGCGGGGAGATTTCAGCCGAAACCTGGGAAAATTGGTTTAGCGTTTGGCTAGAAAACCAGGCGGCCGATGTGCCAGTTGCCCCGGGCTACGAAGTCAGTCTGCGTTTAACAGCCGATACGGAGATGCAATCCCTCAACCTCCAGTACCGCCAGCTCGATCGACCGACCGATGTACTAGCCTTCGCAGCTTTAGAGGTAGACTGTCCTCAACTAGAGGAAATGCAGTCATCTGAACCTTTATACTTGGGTGATATCGTCATCTCGATCGATACAGCTCAGCGACAAGCCCAGCAGCAAGGACATCCCCTGAAAACCGAACTAGCTTGGCTCGCAGCCCACGGTTTTCTACATCTTTTGGGCTGGGATCACCCGGATGAAGAAAGTCTGACTCAAATGCTCGATCGACAAGAAACATTGCTGCAGGCGATCGGTCTTGCGATCCAAACAGGATAACTGAAGTTGATGGTTACTTAACAAATCATGTCAAGCCCAACATAACTTTCTGAAATTAAACCAGAACTTTAGTAAAAACTTAGAAAAGTTACCTAGACTTGATGAAGTTAATTTGAAAAGTTTAGCTTTCATTCATCTCTGTAAATTAAAGTTGGTTCTTTATGACACTAGATAGACCCTCAATTTCATCACAAATCGCACAGTTTCTGCCCATGCCTCAAGACTCTTCTAGCCAGACAGTCCACGAGTCTAAAAAAGCCTTGAAATACAACCGAGAGCTGTCCTGGAAAATCGCATCTAGCTTAGCTACGAGTTTTAGATACGCTTGGGGGGGTCTGAGTTATGCTTTTGAAACTCAGCGCAATTTTCGGATTCACACAATTATAGGAACATTGGCGATCGGACTCGGGCTATTTTTGCAACTGAAACCTGTAGAAATATCTGTGATCGGCGTCACCATTGGCATAGTTTTAGCAATGGAACTTTTGAATACGGCGATCGAATCGGTGGTAGACTTGACAGTCGGGCAATCTTACCACGAACTAGCCAAAATTGCCAAAGACTGCGGTGCCGGAGCGGTTCTGGTATCGGCAATGGCTGCGATCATAGTCGGTGCTGCACTTCTGCTGCCTCCTTTGTGGGCAGTCGTTCAAATTGCGATCGCCCGTCAGTAACTTATTAGACCCAGAAAATTTTAGGTTTTAGATGACCAATTTGAGATTTTTAGTTTTATTCGTCTATATTGCAGCTATTTTTATCTTCGGCATCTATCTAAAATCTTCAAACCCTTGCTTTCAGGGAGCGAGTCAATCTAAAATCTAAAATCTAAAACCTAAAATCTAACTTAACCCGTGATTATAGTCATCGATAACTACGACAGTTTTACATACAATTTGGTACAGTATCTAGGAGAACTGGGTGCTGAGTTGCCTGTAGCAAGCGAAGTGCAAGTCTACCGCAACGACCAAATTTCCTTAGCACAAATTCGCCAATTGCAGCCTGCCGCAGTGGTGATTTCTCCAGGCCCGGGGCGGCCGGAAGATGCGGGAATTTCTCTGGAATTAATCAAAGAATTAGGCCCGACTTTACCAATTTTAGGCGTGTGCCTCGGACATCAAAGTATCGGTCAAGTATTCGGCGGCAAAATTGTTTCTGCGCCCGTGTTGATGCACGGCAAAACTTCTCAGGTAGAACACGCAGGCACCGGAGTTTTTCAGGGCGTGGAATCGCCGATGATTGCAACTCGCTATCACAGTTTGGTAATTGAAAAGCAGAGTTGTCCAGAAGTTTTGGAAATTACCGCTTGGGTTGAAGACGGAACTATTATGGGCGTGCGGCATCGAGAATATCCGCACATTGAAGGTGTACAGTTTCACCCGGAAAGTATTTTGACGACTTCGGGAAAGCAATTATTGCGAAATTTCTTGGAACGGCTTTAGTTGGGTTTTGAATTTTGAGTTTTTGTCTGCATCTTTCGGGTGCGAAATCCACACCTGACTGTTCAAATTATCTAAATCTTTAGGGTGGCACTGCGAACTTTACGGTAAAACTAGGGTGCAGATTTTCGCATCTCAACCGCCCACAAAAGGATACAAGCCCCAAAAATGGTCGTGGTGAACCCCAAATTTTAGACGAAAGTTCCATATCCCTGATTCATCTGTGGAGTAAATCTAAAATCTAAAATCTAAAATCTAAAATCGATTGACTGTGTTTTGTGGTATAACAACAAACGACCAACACCCGACAACCCCAACCACAAGATGAAACGGCGACAATTAATACGTTACGCACAGACGGGTTTGCTAGCAGCTTTAGCAACTGGTTTACCATCTGGATGGGAAAGCTATCAAGCTCAAACTGCTGATTCTTTGTCGGTTCAGTGGTTGGGCCACACTTGCTTCTTGTTCGCCGGAGGCGGTGCGAGGGTGCTGGTGAATCCTTTTCGCCCCCTGGGCTGTACGGCAGGCTATCGTTCTCCTAAAGTGCCAACAGATTTGATTCTGATTAGCAGCCGGTTGCTCGATGAAGGGGCGATCGACGGATTTGCGGGCAATCCCGGCCTTTTGTACGAGCCTGGGGCTTACAGGTCTAACGGGCTGCGGATTCAAGGGATTCGGACGGAAAAAGACCGTGAGGGAGGACGGCGATTTGGGGTCAATGTGGCTTGGCTGTGGCAGCAAGCGGGCGTTAAGATTTTACACTTGGGGGGAGTTGCTGGCCCGATCGGCATTGAAGAACAAATCTTGATCGGGCGGCCCGATGTAGTGCTGATTCCCGTGGGCGGCGGGCCGAAAGCTTACACTCCGGCGGAAGCGAAGCAAACTTTGCAACTTCTCAAACCGAAGATGGTGATTCCGACACATTTCAAAACCCAAGCCGCCGATGCTGCTGCGTGCGATTTAGTGCCGCTAGATGAATTCTTGGCGCTGATGGATGGTACGCCGGTGCGCCGATTGAATAATGACACGATTTCGATCAAATCTGCTGACTTACCCCAAACTGGTTCGGTGATTGAGGTTTTGAGTTACAGATTTAGCGGTTGATGCCCGATTGCTCAGCTTGCGTTATAGTAAGGAAGTTTTGTTCGATCGGGATTCAAGAGAATTTTCTTGCTATCTTAGCCTCTGGCAACCTTGCTTTTTGTCGAGATTTGGCTAACATAACAATTCATGTTCACTGTTTTATCTCATAAGGAAATGCAAGCGCAATGAAAAATCAAAATTTACCTAGCTGGATGAAACAACTGACAGGTTTCGCAGGAATAATCGGCGCTAGCGCGTTGATTGGTTTCCCGGCTTGGGCTCACATCAACTCCAACACCAGTGTTGCTAATGCAACTCAAACTCAACAAGTTCCAGGAAAGGTGAAAACCGCTGCTTCACCAACACCAACGGGCGCTTCACCGGCACCAATGGGCGCTTCACCGGCACCAATGGGCGCTACTAAGGATATTGTTGCTATTGCATCTGGCGACACTCAATTCAAGACGCTGACGAAGGCTTTGGGAGCAGCAGGTTTGGTTACAACTTTACAAGGAAAAGGCCCTTTCACTGTTTTTGCTCCGACTGACGCGGCATTTGCTGCTTTGCCAAAAGGAACTGTGGAGGATTTGCTCAAACCCGCAAACAAAGCCAAACTTACTAAGATTTTAACTTACCACGTTGTTCCTGGTTCGGTTTTATCTACTAGCCTGAAATCCGGCGATGTTAAAAGTGTTGAAGGCAGCTCGCTGAAGGTGGCTGTTAGCGCAGGCAAAGTTACTGTCAGCGGCGCTAATGTTGTGAAAGCTGATATCAAAGCTAGCAACGGCGTTATTCACGAAATTGACAAGGTGCTGATGCCCCCTGATGTCAAGTAGGACTAGCGTTTTTTCGCTCAAATGATATCAGATTCGGTTAAATAAACGCGAAGTAAGGACACAACAATGTTGTGTCCTTATTTGTATGGCAGGCAATTCAGAATTAATATAGATGAAGCTTTAGCTAGCTGCGGGTATTTACAAAAATGGCTGCCAACCCTTACCCCGATAGCCAAAATCGAAGATTTCGGGATGGAGAATTTCTGCTAAAATTTCTAACGAATCAACCAATCTCGGCCCCGGCCGATTAAAGTAAGAATTGCCGTCAGTTATGTAAACTTTCCCCGTTTTTACTGCTTGCAAATTAGCCCATTCTGCGTATTTAGTTATCTGCATTGCTTCGCTGCGAGTGCGGTTTAAATCAAAGCCGCAAGGCATGAAAATAATTACATCGGGATTAGCTTCTACTAGCGATTCCCATTTTAACCAAGGGGAATGTTCCCCGACAATTCCAAACAGCGAATTGCCTCCCGCCATTGCGACTAATTCGGGAATCCAGTTACCCGCAGCCATCAAAGGTTCAATCCACTCGATGCAGGCTACTTTGGGAAGTCTCTGTTTTGTGGTAAGAATAGATGATGCTTGTGTTTTCGAGGTAATAGCATCGATGCGGGATTGCAAAAGGTCGATCGCACTTTTGCCATTTACGCCCAAAGCATCAGCAACTCGCTGAATATCCGTCCAGATTTCTGCTAGCAGATTCGGCTGCAAAGAAATAATTTCCGGCTTGCTATTTACCAGCGTGTTTACCGCTTGTTCAACCTCTGTTAGAGAACAAGCGCAGACTTCACATTGAGCTTGAGTAATAATGTGAGTCGGCTGCAATTTTTCCAAAGTATCTATTTCTACTTTATAGACACTCAGCGCATTTTGCAACAATTCTGTCACGCGGTTGTGAATTTCGCTGCTAGTTCCTTCGGGATTGAATTTAGGCTGAGTGCAAACAGGTAAATTTTGGATTTCTGGGGGATAATCGCATTCGTGGGAACGGCCCACAATTGCATCCGTTAATCCTAAAACTGCTACAATTTCGGTGGCACTGGGAATTAGAGAGACAATTCTTGGTTGGTTCATTGGTTTTCTGTTTTTTACCGCTTCGCAAGCACAGGCGGGATGCCCGTGCCACAATAAAAGGGATTGTTAAATTTTTAGTTTTTTTAAGTATTGCAAATCTTGCCATGCTTGGATGAGATTACCTTGCATCAGTTCCGCTACACCGTTTAAAACTCTAATTTCCGGTAGGTTGGAGTTGAGAGCTAGAGCAGGTTTTAAGGCTGTTTGAGCGGCTTTGGGATGCCAGCCGTACAGGTGTACGAAAGCGAGATAGGCGTATGCGTAAGGGTTTTTTGAGTCGAGTTGAGTGACTTTTTCTAAGGCTGCGATCGCACTTTTGACATTCTGCTGCAATACCCGAGAAAATGCCAAAGCATAAGCCAATTCTAGATTATTTGGTTCCTGTTTCAACCGATATTCTAACGCTTGTTCAGCTTGCACGGTATAATCTTGAATTGGATCGTACTGATTGATGCGCCCAATCTGCTCGAACACGGGTTCTAAACCGGGCAATCCTTTGGGTAAATTAACCGCCATCGCCCGCAATTGAGTCACCAAATCTAACTCAGGCTTATCAGTATTATCCTCGTTTCCAGGCTCTGCCTGAGAACGCATATCCAGAGGATCTGCCTCGATTTTAACACTAACTGCCGGCACATTTATCGGATAAGTTTCGCCGGTTTTCCGATTTAGATAAGTAGCTTGCAGATTGTAAGTTCCCGGTGCAATATTAGCAGGAGGAAGCATCGCCGTGCGATCGACAACTCGAAACCCCACAGCAAATTTATCCGCTTCCAGCATCCCCGGATGCAAAGTCGCCTGGGCGATCGCGCGATCGTGTAAAATCCTGAAAGTCTGTCCCGGTGGAATATCGCCAGACTGCTGATTTTGCCACGTTACCAACACTAAACCAGACTGCAACTGCTGCCAAGGCCCAGACCAAGTATAAGTAACCGGCAGCGCGACTCCGGGAACTGCTTTTGCAGCGACAGTAACTCGATCTAATTGTACTTGCGATCGCGCTTCATTCAACGGCTGTATTTCGACAGGCTGCACTCGCTTCCGATAAAGATTTAAATTAGTATAATCTGGCAAAACCCAAGTTTTATCTAACTCAAATTGATCGCCTTTTTCAATCGCGGTTACGGCTGCATTTTGAGCTGTTTTAATCCGTTCGCGAATCGAACCTTGCGGGCCACTTTTAGTTACGAACCAAGAGAGCGATCGCACATCTTGCGGCACTTGTTGTAAATTCGTTCCCACCTGCCGCCCGTAAACCTGAAAATTAGCCAAAGCACCGTAAAAATTCAAATTATGCTGGTTAATTTCCGGCGTCGAAGGCAACACGCCTAAAGTAGATTGCAAATAAGGTTCCCTATCAATAATTTCGGCAATTACCTCTCGGTGCGGCCACTCTTTCCCCAAGTAAGGATAGTTAGAATTGCCGGGACTGATAATTTGGACTAAGCTATGTCCAAAAGCACCTCCCAGCGGCCACATATGGAACAGCATTGCCAGAATTGCCAAGCCAATTGTACCCCAGCGAATTTGTCGTCCCCACCGAGAAGGCCACAGCGTTAAACAGTAGGCTAAGAAAATAGATAAAACTGGCAAATAAGGTATCACATATCGGTCGTCTTTGTTGATATTTAGAGAATTAATTAAATAAGCTCCTCCCCAGAAAACAGCCAGCCACCGACAGGAGTTGAGATAAAAGATGGACGAACTATCTTGCCGGCGGCGCCAATAAAGTATCAATCCTACTAAGGGAATAAGTAACAGAGGCCAAGAAATGTGTTCGGGTAAGTGCTGACCGTAATAAATCCAAGCGTCGATCGTATTGATGCCCGGATCTCCTTCGGCGATCGCAGAATCCAGCGTTGCCCGTTTTCCCCCGGTCAAAATTAACAGCCAATTGGTTTTTGCCCAGGGCCCAAATACCGCCACCGACAGCAACAGAGCACCAGTTAATTGACCTAATCTCCCCCAAGCTTTTTGCCGCACAGCACCCACAGCCAACCACACAATCGGGGTAAATAGAAATAATACGGTAGTGTGTTTAACTAATATTGATAAACCGAGTGAAATTCCAAAGGCGATCGCCCAAAAGAAAGACGACGGGGAGAGTGAGGGAGTGGGAGAGGGGGAGAGGGGGAGATTGGGGGAGGGGGAGAGGGGGAGATCCGGAGAAGGGGTAAAATCTTCCTTCTTCCTTCTTCCTTCTTCCTTCTTCCTTCTTCCTTCTTCCTTCTTCCTTCTTCCTTCTTCCTTCTTCCTTTTTCCTTCAGAAGCCTTCCACATTGTCAGACAATAGAAAGCAAAAGTAATCGCAGCGGTGAGGGGATAGTCGAGCAAAAATTGCAAGCGGAACCGATAAAGCCCCGGCAACAAAACGCAAATTGCAGCGGCCCACAAACCGACTTGCCGGTTAAACAGTTGGACGCCCAGACTGTAGACTGAGGCGAGGAGAATTGCACTAAATAATAGATGAACGAGGGTTGCCCGATCGCCCCCGGTACCAAAAACCTGAAGAAACGGAACCGTTAAGATATACACCAAGGGCGGAATTTTCGTCGAAAGCAGCCAGAAGTTTGTCCACCACTCCCCGGAAAACCACTGAGGATGCTGCAACGCCTGCAAGTATTTCAGGGTGCTAGTCAGGTAGTCTGCTTGATCCCACGCCGGGACAGATCGATCGAGGGCAAACCAGAGGCGATCGCTAATTGCCCCCAGCAGCCAAATTATGCCCAAGACAAGCAGACTCTTGCCCTCGCTGTCCCGATGTTGCTGTGCCATTGCGATTTTTGGATTTTAGGTTGCAGCTTTTAGCTTACAGGCGGGCGGTTCCGGGCGAGCGAAAATTAATTTGAAAAAGTGCTTGCTAAATTCTGTATGTGTCTGCTAAGATAGTAAAGCGCGAAAAAACAAGCCGGGATAGCTCAGTTGGTAGAGCAGTGGACTGAAAATCCACGTGTCACGAGTTCAAGTCTCGTTCCTGGCATCGCAAAGCCCTCACAAAGTTGAGGGCTTTTTTTTAGGAAAAATGCGGGCAATGCAGCTACAAGATGTAGGTTTGCCGGTGGCGGAGCGACAACCCCGCCGGAAACCCAAACAGAGCTGATATTTGACAGACTTGTGTTCAAAAAAAGATAGCTCGTATCAATTCCGGTTGCACGAGCCAGATGACTGTTGACTGTTGATTCGGGGTCGAAAAACTGAATGATGGTTGAGTGTTGAATGTTGACTCGATTTTACGCCCGACGATGAAGCGCTGATTTGATATCAGACAAAAATTACACTCGATTTTAATTGTCTGATTAATAAGTCCAGTTTTGCTTGGTCTGCAAGCTATAGGTTCCATCTTTCACATTCACGCGCTCAGGAATCAGATCTAAATCTCTAAATATATTTGCCTGGTGCTGTAGGGCCGTGAGCGATTGGTCGTCGATCGGGATAATAGCGCGTTCGGCACTACGTTGCTGTAAAATTTCTACAATGGATGGATCTATTTGATGGTGTTCTGCCAATCGCACAGCAGCTTCTAATTCCTGTTTCTTAGCCCAAGCTCCCGCTTCATTTACCTCTTCTAAAATCACCTTAAGCAAGTCGGGATAGTCGCGTACCAACTCTGGAATCGCGTAGTAATAGGTCGGAACTTCTAAAGAGGCTTTGTCACCAAAGATGCTCTCTAAGTCTGCAATTGAGCGCCCTGGATAAGCACTTCGGACTTGAGTTGTCGTGTAGGGAACCCAAATCACCCAAGCATCGACCTCACCTGCGCGGAATAGGGGCAGCGCCTGTGGCTGGGTCAGATAAATTGGCTCAATGTCACTAAACTCTAATCCCACTTTTGCCAGTGCTCGCACCAGCACATAATGAGCGCTTGAGCCTTTGTCAAAAGCTATCTTTTTACCCTTCAGGTCGGCAACCGTCTGAATTGGCGAATCTTCTGGTACTAGAATCGCTTGACCTTTGGGAGCAGTATATTTTTCTTTAGCCACCCGCACAAACACATGATCTGCTGCTTGCGAGAAGATGCTGGCCGTACCACCGCCCCCGCAGAAATCGATCGCCCCATTGCTTAATGCTTCTATCAGAGCAGAAGCTGATAAGAAGCTTGTCCAAGTAACACTCAGCCCAAATGGTCGCAAACGGCTTTCGAGCCAACCTTTAGCACGCAGGACTTCCAGATTTGTCATACCCTCTGGATAACCGATTTTGAGTTGCTTGAGCCGCCGCGCTTGCTCAGCTAAGGGTGTGTTGCCCGATTGAGCAGAACGGTTAGAAAACCAGCGATCCAAAAATACACAAAAAAGTATGCCCCCCACAAACAGTCCCACCGTTTCCAGTAACCGGATTGTTGATTCTTTAGGCAATTTGACCTGATTTACCTGACTTACTACAGGGGAGAGTACATTGCCAGAGGCAGAAGCGGCAACAGCATGACTGTCAAAAGCCAGACTCAAGACCAAAACCGAGACCAGGCCGATACAAAACAGACCTGCAAACCGATAGGCGACAGATCTACGAGTGGCCGACGAACTGAGCGACCGTAAGATTTTTTGACCTGCGCCTCTAGGCAGAAGGTCAATCAAACGGCTAATCATAATGACTCCTTTGATAAACACAGGTGATGGACGCTGGATGAGCTGAAGATGGGGGATCGAGTCAAAGCACCGCTTGATACGGATCAACTACCAGATTTGCTTGCTCGTTACACCCAATATGCGATACTCACATTATCATACCGAGATGATGGTGATTTTTCACAACGGTTGAGAAATCTGTAGTTTCGGCGATCGGATAGGTGTTGAGTGAGAGATGGTAATGGATTGGTTAATTGCAACAATTAAGATCGGACTGGCTGTTGCTGTCGCAACAACGTTTGACGACAACATTTATCTGACGGCCTTCTTCAGTGAGGTTAATCGTACTTTTCGTCCTAAACACATTGTGGTGGGTGAGCTTGTAGGGTTCACCGCATTAATGATGATAAGTTTAGTTGGTTTTTTGCTGGGGCTAGCAATTCCCTCAACTTGGACGGGGCTACTGGGGATTTTGCCGATACTCATTGGCTTGAATAATTTACTCAACCTTAACAAGGATGATTCAGCCGAAGATAAGTCAGATAATCTGAAAAGAAACTCTAAATTTCACGGATTTGATTCTCGGCAGCGATCGCTCTGGGACGTAATCCGCGATCCGCAGACTTATCGCGTTTCCGCAGTCACGATTTCTAACGGTGGTAACAATCTTGGCATCTATATTCCCCTATTTGCTACTAGCAGCATTCAAAATATGGCTGTGATAGTACCGATTTGCTATTTTATTGTTTGCTGCTGGCTGTTTATGTCCTATACTCTGACGCATCTACCTGGTATTGCTTTGGTTCTCAGCCGTTATGCTAGCAAGATTTTCCCTTTTGTGCTGATGTGGCTGGGTTTCAGAATTCTGATAGACAGCGAATCCTATCGTCTTTTTCTACCGAACGCTTGACAGACAAAGGCGATCGAAGCACCGAAAAAATCCCTGACAACACTACCATTCCCTACAATAAATGAAGAAAAAAGACTTTAACATTATAGAATAATACAAAAAAAGCGAGACCGTAAATCCCAAATTAGTGGTCTATCAATTTAATCTCCTTGCCATTCTCGATCTTGCAATTCCTTTTGAGGGAGTAGCGACGTAGCTTCTATTTCTTGCCTGGTTGCTGTTGTGACTTCGCAGTTACTATTCAAGCAATCGATCGGGAGCATTGGACTGAAAATCCACGTGTCACGAGTTCAAGTCTCGTTCCTGGCATCGCAAAGCCCTCACAAAGTTGAGGGCTTTTTTTAGGAAAAATGCGGGCAATGCAGTCAATTATCGAACTCGATTTGCCTGAAAGTTTAGCTGACGAGATTGATTAATCTGTTCGACGTGAATATTTAAAGCTGTGGAGAAGCGTTCAGACCCGCCGAGAATAGTTTTTAGAGTGAATTATTTAACTGTTTAAAGTTATGATACAAAAGATGGGACGGCTACATAAGATTGACACAAAAGCGTTTCCAACTTCTCGTTCCGTCCTTCCAAACGCTCAGTTTTCATCGGAAAACATTGCATCCAAGTCTTGGAAACCGCTCATCACACGCAAAATTTCGATACCATTCTCAACCACCCGATAAAAGACAATGTAGCCATCGAGCGGTACTCCCCGGAGTGCCGACTTAATTCGATCGTAACTGCGCCCCATATTCGGAAATTTGACTAAGTTGTCACACTGTTTTGACAAACTCCCGAAGCAATCGCTCCCCAGCCTCAATATTGCGCCCAACAAAATAATCACCAATGGCATCCAAGTCTCGGCTTGCTGTTGGAGAGACAAAGCCTCGGCTCATCCCTGAACCTCTCGTGCCTTGCGAAACTTTTCATGCAATTGCTCGATCGCAGTCTCTAAGGGAATTCCCTCACCCCGCGATAGTTCCGCCTCCGCTTCCTCCACCGAAGAGCGCACCTCTTCCACCCACTCGCAATAAAGCTTCCGCGTTTGAGTCAAAGTCTGGAGGGCTTTTGTAATCACCTCTTCCGGCGAGGTAAACTGCCCCAGTGCTAATTGCGCTTCGATCAATTTCACCTGCTCAGGACTCAAAGTAATATTCATAAAAATCTCCGGGAGTCTCGCTGACACAAATCCCTTTTCTAAGAGTAGCGCTACTTTCTAGGCAGTGCGAGCGTCCAGAAAAATGGCTGGACAGTGCCGGATCTGCCAAGTTGATTGAAACTTTTCTTAAATTAACACTCATAGTGTGTAGATTTAAAGCCGTTACAAGCTTTAAATTTTTCTAGTGACAAAAAATATAAAGCTTAAAATATTTGGCGAACAGGTTCGGAAATTGAGAAAAGCTAGGGGGCTAAGCCAAGAGGAGTTAGCTGAACTAGCAGAACTGCATCGAAATTACATTGGCGGCATTGAACGTGGCGAGAGAAATGTTGCACTTCTGAATATTGTGCGTCTAGCTAAAGCTTTGGGAGTATCGCTAAGCGAATTGTTGGAGGGGATAGAGTAAATGACTTCACCTTATGCGGGGCTTGCCACAGCAGATTGGGCAGCAAAAACCAGGGAACTGATAGAGATACATCCACTTAACCCGGATGAAATATATGAAGTAGTAATTCAAGTCTGGCGAGAAATATTTGAATCTAATCTAACTAGCAAAAACTATAAAATAGGTGTCGATTTATTTCCCCGCCCCCAAATTATGGGATACTTTTTGCACGAACTCATCCCATTAGAATTGGCTAGGCGATACCCAGAAATTTGGCGTCGCGAAGAAAATGCTACTGAAAAAGATCTGGTCTGTCTTCTAGATGATTGCTTCTCGATCGAGATTAAAACCTCTTCAAGTAATCGTAATACATATGGAAATCGCAGTTATACTCAACTAAGCACTACTGGTATAGAAGGAAAAAAGAATAAATCGGGCTATTATCTTGTTGTTAATTTCCAGAAATTTAACCAAAAAATTCAAGGCTCACAACTACCGCAGATTAATTTAGTCAGATTTGGATGGTTAGACCGAGAAGATTGGCAAGGTCAAGCCGCTGCAACTGGGCAACAGGCGAAATTGAGTCCTGCAGTTGAACGTTATAAATTGCTGCAATTACCAACTTTAGAATAAAGATAACTGTGCTTCTCTGAGTTCCTTGTCCATCAAAAAATTATCTATTCTACTAGCGACAATCTCACAGTAATCAGCCCTAATTTCAAATCCAATAACTTGTCGCTGCAAACCCAGAGCGACAATTGCTGTAGTCCCGGAACCCATAAACGGATCTAAAACAATGTCGTTTAAATTCGATGCAGACTTGATGATGCGATCGACAACAGCAACAGGAAATTGAGCGGGGTGAGGCGTGCGTTCTTTGGAAGCTCGGTTTTTCCCCGACGTAACTTTTGGGAACTGCCAAACATCCGTCGGATTTTTGCCTTTTAAGTTTACTTTAATCTTGCCGTTCTTTTTCTGATTCGGATATTTCACATTTGGGTCGCGCACTTCATCCAAATTAAATGTATACTTGTCTTGATTTTTTACATACCAGAGAAACTTTTCATTGCGGGGTGAAAAAAACTTGCTGCCCGCAACTCCCGCGCCGTAGTTCCAGACAACTTCTTGAATCAGATAAAAAGGCACTTTGTCCCAAAGCAGGTAGGAAATCGGAATTGCTTTTGCCCGATCGCGAATTGACAAATAACCTAAATTAAGCCAAAACGCTCCTCGCTCGAGCGTTACCCGGTAAACCTCCGCTATCCACTGCTCGCACCAGTTTAAATACTCATCTAACACCAAGAATTTTTCGTACTCTTTGCCGATGTTATAAGGCGGGCTGGTAACGGTTAAATCTACAAATTGATCGGGCAGCAGCTTTAATGCTTCCAAACAGTCCATGTTATAAATTAAGCAATTAGGAGCTTGGAAGTACGGTTTACCTAAAAGCCTCGCGATATCAGTCAAGCTCATGCAATATTAGGGAGATATTTTGTTGACAAAATGCAATAATTATAGTAAATGAGTTAAGAAATATTGTCAAACTCATCGGGACTGGGAATCGCCCTGTCGGAAACAAAAGGTTACAATCAAAAATAGATTCTATTTCCATAACATTACTGTTTATAGCTTGAACTTCTCAGTGCCCAATAACCACACCTCAACACAATCATTTCAATTTGACTCGATCGACAGCGCCCTCGCAGACCTCAAAGCAGGTCGCCTCCTGGTAGTAGTCGATGACGAAAATCGCGAAAACGAAGGCGACGTGATATGTGCCGCCCAATTCGCCACCCCCGACAACATCAATTTTATGGCCGTGAACGCGCGAGGTTTGATTTGTCTGGCTTTGAGCGGTGAAAGGCTCGATCGCCTGGAACTGCCCCTCATGGTCAGCAAAAACACCGACAGCAACCAAACTGCCTTCACCGTCAGCATCGATGCAGTCAACGGCGTCAGTACCGGCATCTCGGCCGAAGACCGGGCGCGCACCATCCAAGTAGCCATCCACCCGGACACAAAACCTCAAGACTTGCGCCGTCCCGGTCACATTTTCCCCCTGCGGGCGATCGACGGCGGCGTCCTCAAACGCGCCGGTCACACCGAGGCCTCGGTTGACCTCGCCAGACTCGCGGGCCTGTATCCTGCCGGCGTCATCTGCGAAATTCAAAACCCCGACGGTTCGATGGCGAGGCTGCCAGAATTGATCGAGTACGCCAAAATCCACAACCTCAAAATCATCAGTATTGCCGACTTAATTAGCTACCGGCTCAAGCACGATCGATTCGTCCGCCGCGAAACCGTCGCCAAATTGCCCACTCAATTCGGCGATTTTATGATTTACGCCTACCGGGACACCCAAGACAATTCAGAACACGTTGCTATTGTCAAGGGCGACCCGGCAGAATTTAAAGACAAACCCGTGATGGTGCGGGTGCATTCCGAATGCCTGACCGGCGATGCTTTGGGTTCCCTGCGCTGCGACTGCCGGATGCAACTGCAAGCGGCACTGAAAATGATCGAAAATGTCGGTTCTGGCGTCATCGTTTACTTGCGCCAAGAAGGTCGGGGGATTGGATTGGTAAATAAACTAAAAGCTTACTCGCTGCAAGATTTGGGATTGGATACCGTAGAAGCCAACGAACGGTTGGGATTTCCCGCCGACTTGCGGAACTACGGCGTCGGAGCGCAAATGCTGAACGATTTGGGAGTTCAAAAAATTCGGTTGATTACCAACAACCCGCGCAAAATTGCCGGTTTGAAAGGTTATGGAATTGAAGTAGCCGATCGCGTCCCCTTACTAATTGAAGCCACAGATTACAACTCGATCTATCTGGCAACAAAAGCCGAAAAACTCGGTCATATGCTGCTACAAACTTATTTAGTAACAGTGGCGATTCAGTGGAACGCAACGAAGGAAGAAGGTAGAAGTCAGAAAGCAGAAGGAAAAGAGGAAGATTCTGCCATTCACAATCGGTACGAACACCTCGAAAAACTGCGGCATTTGGCGGCTAGCCAGCACTTGTTGCTGCAAGAAGAAGCGCGGCCGGTGGGAATAGCCCTTTTCGGAGAAGGCTCCCTCATCGTTCACCTCGGCTTCGATCAAGCCGGACTCGCAGCCCCCGATTGGTACAAAGATCCAAACCATCCTTACGTCAAGGCGATCGGTCAAATTCTCGGCGAAATAGCCACCTGGTCGGATTTGCAAAAATTAGAATTTCTGGTTTCCTCCGGTGCAGATCCGCTCAAAACCCTGCAAGTCCAGCTCGATCGCGAGACATTCCTTTTGTCGGAATTAGTCGGAATTTGCGATCGGCTTGAACCTCAAAAAATTTATAGTTTTGCTCCTATTCCTTGAAGGCAGAAGGTAGAAGGCAACCCCCCCTAACCCACCAGGGGGGAAGGCAGAAGCCAAGAAAAACTGTGAATTTCCGAACAATACTTGTTGATACCAGCATCTTCCTTTTGTCAGAAAGCAGCCACCAATAAAAACAGTGAATAACAATGTTAATTGCAGTCTAACAAGTCCATGCAGCGAACACTTGAGAGAGCCTCTTAGATGCACATTTATATTATTAAGCAGTATTAATAGTCATTAAATTCTTCAATAGGAATTTGAGTTAATGTTAATTTTCTTAGACATTGATGGTGTACTTATTCCTGACAGAACACATGAAACATCGGGAGTGCAAGCAGATATAATGAAATTTAATTCAGCTTGCCTTAATCACTTTGAAAATGTCCTTATTTCCTATCCTAATGTTCGAGTAGTAATTTCATATTATTGGCGTGAAATATTTCCTTTCGCGGTAATCCCTCCATTGTTTTCACCAGATATCGCTATCCGTATTATCGGATTCACCCCTTTTCTCAACCCCAAAAATATTCACCAACACAAATATCTACGACATCAGGAAGTTCTTGAGTATCTGCGACAAAATCAAGCAGAAAACTCACCTTGGTAGCCATTGACGATATTCCAGAACACTATCCGCCAGATGCGACAGTTGTGGCTATTGATGATTACAATGGTTTTGACCAGAACTCAGCAAAGGTACTTTCAGAATATCTAACTTGGTTTCAAAGGTTAGGAAAAAAGTATCGGAATAGAGAGGGTGAATTGACATGGAAATGAACGTTGGTGACTTTCTCCACCGACTCGACCTCAGGGGACAAGCCCTCAAAGGCACCAACCTCGGCGGTGCAGAACTCCGGGGAGCCAACCTCAGAGGCACCGACCTCCGAGAAACCAACCTCAGCGACGCTATTCTCAGGTATGCAGACCTGATAGAAGCCGACCTTACCGGCGCCAATCTCAGCGGGGCGGATTTAGCTGAATCATTTCTCAATTTAGCTAACCTCACTAGAGCCAATTTGACCGATGCTGTCCTCCGAGAAGCTACTCTCGTAGGAGCCGAACTCACGGGCGCCAACCTCAAACAAGCAAGTTTGATCAAGGCTAATTTAGTTGGAGCAAATCTCCAGGAAGCCAACTTAACCAGAGCAAACCTCAGCGGAGCCGATTTGCGCGGTTGTCAGTTGAGAGGCGCCATTTTAGACAAGGCCGTATACAACAACCGGACTATCTTTCCCGAGGATATTGACCCGGGTGCATTGGGAGCATTTTTGCTAGCTCCCAATGCTTCGCTCCCCGGCTTAAATCTGGCTATGGTAGATTTGACCGAAGCCGATTTAAAAGGAGCCGATTTGCGGCGGACAAACTTATACAAAGCTATTTTATTTGGCGCAAAACTCGATCGGGCAAACTTAGCAGGAGCCAACCTCAGCGCAGCGGACTTGAGGGAAGCCAGTTTGAGCGGCACGATTTTGGATAAAGCTGTTTATAGCAACAACACTTTGTTTTCAGAAGGCATTGACCCCGCTCTGGGCGGAGCTTATTTAATTGCTCCCAATGTATCGCTGCAAGGGATAAACTTAACCGGAGCCGACTTAAACGGATCGGATTTAAGCGGAGCTAATTTGAGCGGTTCTAACTTAAGTTCGGTCAATCTCAAAAATGTAGACCTCAGCAGAGCTAGCTTAAAAAAAGCTTACCTCAAAGGTGCAAACTTGGAGGGAACAGATTTAAGAGGAGCCGATTTAAGCGGCGCAATTTTACACCAAGTAAACTTGAGTTCTGCTGACCTCCGGGGTGTAGACTTAACAAGGGCTGACCTCAGCGGCGCTAATTTAAGCGATGCCGATTTGAGGGAGACAGATTTCACGGGAGCTACTTTGCTGTTCGCTAACTTGAGCGGGGCAGACTTGAGAGGTGTAGACTTGACAAAAGCTGACCTCAGCGGCGCTAAGTTAACCGAAGCTGACCTCCGAAAAGCAGATTTGATGAGAGTAAATTTGGAGGGAGCAGATTTAACTGAGGCCGACTTGAGCGATGCTCATTTATTCCGAGTTAATCTCAGAGGTGCTAACCTGAAAGGTACTAACCTCAAAGGCGCAAGTTTAAAAGGGGTATTTTTGACCGATGCTTATTTGAGCGAAACCGATTTGGCCGATATAGATCTGAGTCCGAGTTTTTTTGAATTGCCACTAGAATCGGAATGGTAATTAGTTGACTGTTAACAATCTAAAATCTAAAATATAAAATCGCCCATCGAAAATTGCTCGATTATTAAAAATCTAAAATCTAAAATCTAAAATCTAAAATGGATCGACCGTTAGGCTCTGTTATTCAAGGCTCCCTGAGCAAGGGATTAGAAGTGCGACTGCACGCCGATGTTTCGGTGGAAGATATGAGGGTGGGGAAATTTCTAGTAGTGCGGGGGGTGCGATCGCACTTTTTCTGTATGCTCACCGACGTGTCTCTCGGAACTTCCAGCGCTCGCATTTTATCGAATCCTCCCAATCCCAACGACGATTTTCTTCTAGCAGTGCTAGCCGGTAGCAGCACCTACGGTACGATCGAACTGTCGCCGATGTTGATGTTGACTGCTGAGCGAGAAAAACAGCAGGCAATTTTCGACCCGACGAAAAACGGCGGAGTTCGCGAGAATAAGCTGGCGTTAGGAAATTTGGCTTCTTTTGAGTCACAAACGGGCGCTGATATTGAGTTGCTGCCGGTCAAAACTATTCCCAGCCACTTTTCACAGGTGTTTGATGCCAAAGAAACCGATTTTCGGGCAGTTTTTGGCTGGGAAGATGACCCGTACCGCCGCAATTTTGCGATCGGCAAACCGATTGACATGGACGTTGCTGTATGCTTAGATTTAGACCGATTTGTGGAACGCAGCAACGGAGTTTTTGGCAAGTCGGGAACGGGAAAATCTTTTCTGACTCGCTTGCTTCTATCGGGAATTATTCGCAAGCAAGCTGCTGTTAATTTAATTTTTGATATGCACTCGGAGTACGGGTGGGAAGCTGTTTCGGAAGGGAAACAGTTCAGCACTGTTAAAGGTTTGCGGCAGTTGTTTCCCGATAAAATTCAGATTTATACCCTCGATCCAGAATCCACCAAACGCCGGGGAGTCCGTGACGCTCAAGAGTTGTTTTTGAGTTTCGATCAAATTGAAGTGGAAGATATCGCGCTGGTGCAGCGCGAGTTAAATTTGTCGGAAGCTAGTATCGAAAATGCGATTATTTTGCGAAATGAGTTGGGCAGTGGTTGGATAAACAAGTTGCTGGAAATGACCAACGAAGATATCCAAATGTTTTGCGAAGAAAAGCGGGGAAATAAGTCTTCGATTATGGCTTTGCAGCGGAAGTTAGAGCGGCTGAATGATTTGAAATATATTCGTAAACGCTGTCCGAAAAATTATGTAACAGAAGTTTTGCAGTGTTTGGATGGTGGAAAAAATGTAGTAATTGAGTTCGGTTCGCACTCGGATTTGCTGTCCTATATGTTGGCTGCAAACGTGATTACTCGCCGCATTCACCAAGCTTACGTGCGGAAAGCAGAGAAGTTTTTGCAGAGCAAAAATCCTTGCGATCGCCCGCAGCCGTTGGTGATTACCATTGAAGAAGCTCACCGCTTTCTCGATCCGGCGATCGTGCGATCGACTATTTTCGGTACAATTGCCAGAGAAATGCGAAAATACTTTGTCACCCTGCTGATTGTAGACCAGCGTCCCTCCGGCATCGATGCCGAAGTCATGTCGCAAGTAGGAACGCGCATCACAGCTTTGCTAAACGACGATAAAGACATCGATGCTATTTTTACCGGCGTTTCGGGAGGGCAGAGTTTGCGATCGGTTTTGGCAAAACTCGACTCCAAACAGCAAGCATTAGTTTTGGGGCACGCCGTACCGATGCCCGTAGTCGTGCAAACTCGTCCTTACGACGAGCAATTCTACAGGGAAATCGGGGATATTGACTGGCAAGAAATGCCCGACGAACAAGTATTTGCCGAGGCAGAAGCTGCTAAAATGGATTTGGGATTTTAGATTGACAACTGCTACATTAATTACATAACTTAGGCAAATGTTAGTGTAAACTAATCCGTGCGAAAAATTGGCGATCGCTGGCTATGACGGAAATACCGGGTTTTTGCCTCAGTTACAAACGAAAAAGTGCATCCAACGTCAAACAAATTAGCCCCCAGCTTTCACCCAGAAGCTTTTCCCCTTTCACCCCCTCACCCCTCATCCCTACCTTCAAAAAATTTGCATAAGCTTAAATATGGTTGAGCCTCGCGGCACAATTCAACTTAAACAGCCCAACAGCCAGCCTTTATACACCTTTACTTACTCACAACCGAGTTGCATTAGCATATTCTCAGAAAAATGTCAATATATATTTTAAAGCGTAAGTCGTAGCTAATACGGTGATCGAGTTCGGTTATCTCGCATCCCAGCATCTAGGCAGCGAGAAAATTTCAAGCGATGATGGAACAGAGAGCAAAAAAAAAGCCCTCGAATTGCATGAGTCTGTTTGCATGAGTATTGTGAAGTTGAGTTGCAGTTAAAACGAACAGGGAATTCAAAACCTTAAGGAAAAATGTAGAATCTTGACCTTAAGACAGAGGTTTTTACCCTTTACGATCCTCAAAAATGGGAATAATATTGAGAAAACTAAAGTCTTGCTTCACTTCGCCTTGAACTAGCTGTTGAAGCTAGCGAGCTACCGAAAATCGACGGGGATTACTGGAAAATCAAGCACAAAAGTAATCCCAAACAACAAGCTTCTACCGATCGTCACCGATAAACAGGAGGGGAAACATCCCCCCTGTCGCAGTCTTTATCCCACTTGCAAAAGTGGGACAGGGTATCACCAACTTTTTATCTGTTGTTACAAGGAGTGCAATACTCACCCATGTCCACCACAACCCCCAAAAACAAAACAGTGAAAGCCGATCGCATGGGCAGCCGGCCATACTCCTCAACGGATACGGTTCGTACCTATCTGCACGAGATCGGTCGCGTACCTCTTCTAACCCGAGAAGAAGAAATTGTTTTCGGGAAGCAGGTGCAGCAAATGATGAAATTAATCGAAGCAAAACAAGCACTTGCTAAAGAATGGCAGCGGGATCTGACCAATCAAGAATGGGCTGCCGAAATGGAGTTGACCGAACCTGAACTGAACCGGATATTGCAGTTAGGCCGGCGCGCCAAGCAAAAGATGATTGAAGCGAATTTGCGGCTAGTAGTGGCGATCGCCAAAAAATACCAGAAACGCAATATGGAATTCTTGGATTTAATTCAAGAAGGCACCCTCGGTTTAGAACGAGGAGTCGAAAAATTTGACCCGATGCGGGGATACAAATTTTCTACCTATGCCTACTGGTGGATTCGACAAGCAATTACCCGCGCGATCGCCCAACACGCCCGCACAATTCGATTGCCAATTCACATCACCGAAAAACTCAACAAAATCAAAAAGGTACAGCGGGAACTCACGCAGCAGTTGGGTCGGTCTCCGTCCCCTGCGGAAATTGCCGCTGCCTTGGAACTTCACCCTTCCCAAATTCGGGAATACCTGCTGATGGCAAGACATCCAGTTTCTTTGGACTTGCGGGTAGGAGACAATCAAGATACCGAATTGCAAGAACTCTTAGAAGACGAAACGGCATCTCCAGACAACTACATTACCTCGGAATTGCTGCGGCAAGACCTCGATACTTTGATATCAGAACTTACTCCCCAGCAGCGAGATGTAATAATTCTGCGCTTCGGTTTGGAAGACGGCACCGAAATGTCGCTGGCTAAAGTCGGGGAACGGCTCAATCTCAGCCGGGAACGGGTGCGGCAGCTAGAACATCAAGCCCTCGCCCACTTGCGGCGCCGCCAATCTCAAGTCCGAGAATACTTGGCTAGTTAGTCACTAAAAAAGTTGAGATTTTGGGAAAATCTCAACTTTTTTTTTCGTGTTGGCGCTGCTGGGAAGCATACTTTTATACTCACATCTTGCACAATTTTCGCTTAACAGGCTTTCGGGCTTGTGAAGCGAAGAGTAAATTTTCTTGTGGGATGCGATATTCTAGCCCGCCCGTACAAGGCTTATTAACAATGGTGCAAGATGCGAGTTTATACCAGTTTAAAAAAAGAATGCAACTGTAGACCCGCGATCCAAACCCTGATGGAATAGGTCACGCCAAATTCTTCAATTCTTTAATCTAAAATTTAAAATCTAAAATAGTATTATTTGATGGGCCGATCGCCCGATCGGCGCGGGCGCAAAATTTGTCAAAACTAATCTTAGATTTAAGTTCAGGAACCGGGCGGGCGATCGTTCCTTCAAGTTAATAGCCAACATTAAGCCAAATACCCGGTTTCTCTACAATCTTTGTGAAACTGGTACAAGAGGCGCTTGGAACCAGGTATTTTAAATTTTGGGGTCTGGAGTGGTTTTGACTTATTTGATATTGACAGGAAGTTTAAAAGCGATCGCGATCGCGCTTGCTATCTCGCCCGGTAATTTCAGCATTGCAGTCTCCACACGCCGGACACAGGAATCGGACATCAAATCCGGCGTTTTAAGGTCGCAATCTCCCCCAAATCCTGCGCCAGATACAGCTAGCACAGGTTTAGCAGAGGGCGTTTACCTCTACGGCCAGTCGAGCAAGCCAGATGAAATTAAAAAAGAATATTTTGTATTTGAAATGCGGCAGAGTAAAGTAGTCGGCGCTTTTTACCTGCCTCGGTCTGCTTTTTACTGTTTTTACGGCACAAGCGATCGAACTCAGTTAAATTTAACAGTAGTGGACAGTTACGACGGTAGTCGCTCTCCCTACTCTGTAAACCTGCAACAGTATTACCCAATTGCCACCATCAGCGAGAACGATCGGCGCATCTTGGGTATTTGCCAGGAAGCTCACAAACAGCAGGTGTGGGAAAAGTAGGAAACACGCGCTGCGCCACCAGTCAGGCTTCAGGAAACAGTAGTAAAATTGCTCCTGAGTTGAGAATTTCGGACGGACACCACACACAGAGCAAGATGAAACTGCGTCGGAAAACACTATCGATAGTTGGCATTACCATCGCTGGACTGACTGGCATTCTGTATGTCGCCTCATCAAGCATCCTCTTGGGCAGCCTGGTCAAAGCAGAGGAACAAGAAGCCACACAGGTTGTCAGGGGAGTGCTCAGCGTGTTCGGGCAAACTGCCGACGACTTCAACTCGCGCTTTGCCGACTGGTCGTCCTGGGACGACACCTACACTTTCATGCAAAACCGCAACTCAGGATTCATTGCCTCCAATTTAATTCCAGAAGGGCTGGCTAATATAAGAGTTAATATAGCCGTATTTGTCAATACTTCTGGCAAAATACTTTACGGTACGGGTTTAGACAGCGAAAAGCTGAAACTAACGCCTGTTCCAGAAGCATTAAAACGGCGCATTTCTCTCAGTGACCCGCTGTTGTTGAAGCACCCCAACGCCAAAAGCAGCCTTGCTGGTATCCTGCTGCTACCGTCAGGGCCGATACTGATTACTTCCCGACCAATTCTCACGACTAAAAGCACCGGCCCGATCCGAGGTACGCTGATATTCGGGCGCAATTTAGATGCTGCGGGCATTGCGAAGGTTTCTAAAATTACTCGCTTGCCGCTGATCGTACACAGCGTTAATGAGGCTCGGTTGCCTGCAGACTTTCAGAAAGCGCGGGAGAAACTGTCGGAAAAAAAACCGATTTTGGTGCGTCCTTTAAGCGAAGAGTCGATCGCGGGTTACGCTCTGATCCGCGATATTTACAACCAGCCTGCGCTGCTATTGCGGGTCGATCTCCCCAGAGAAATATACCGGCAAGGTCAGATCAGTTTGCTGTACCTGCTGATATCTGTAGGGTTAGCGGGAGTTGGGTTGATCGGCTGCACTCTGCTGCTGCTAGAGCATCTGGTACTATCTCGGTTGACCGGTTTGGCGAAAGCAGTCAACCGCGTCAGCAGCAGCCAAGACCTCTCGGTGCGGCTGCCGGTGACGGGCGAAGACGAGTTGTCAGACCTTGCCCATACTATCAACGGAATGCTTTCGGCGATCGCGATCGCCGAAAGCGAACAACTTGAGGAAAAAGCTCGCTACCAAGCCGTAGTCGAGCAAGCTACAGATTGCATTTTCTTGTGGGACGCTCAAACCAAACGCCTTTTGGAAGCCAATACAGCGTTTAGAAACTTGCTCGATTACAGTCTTGATGCGATTTCGCAACTAACTATTTACGATATCATCGCTTACTCTAAAGACATAATTGACAGCAATATCGACTTGCTGGTGGCGGACAAAAAATTCAGAATTGGGGAAGTTCTCTACCGCCGCCGAGACGGTTCCTGCGTGGACGTGGAAGTAAGCGCCAGCGTGATTTCCTACGGCGGCCGCGAGATTATTTGCACTGTTGTCCGCGACATTACCGAGCGCAAACAGGCCGAAGCCGAACTGCGAGCCTCGGAAGAACGCTACAGACTTTTGTTTAAAAATAACCCCCATCCGATGTGGGTTTACGATTTAGAAACTCTGGAATTTATAGCCGTCAATCAGGCTGCTGTCCAACACTACGGCTACACTCGCGACGAATTTCTCAACATGACCGTTACGGACATTCGTCCCCCCCAAAAGTTACCGAGATTGCTAGAAAATCTATCCCAACAAGTAGATGCCGGTATTGATTTTGCCAGTGTGTGGCAGCACAAGAAAAAAAACGGAACAATTATTGATGTACAAATTACTTCTTATACCCTGCTATTTGATAGCAGAAATGCTGAATTAGTGCTGGCTCACGACGTGACCGACCGCTTGCAAGCCGAGGCCGAACTCTACAAGGCAAAGGAAGCCGCAGAAGCCGCTAGTTTGGCTAAAAGTCAGTTTTTGGCTAACATGAGCCACGAACTGCGAACTCCTCTGAATGCGATTATCGGTTACAGCGAGATTCTGCAAGAAGAGGCTTTAGATTTGGGCGAAGAAGTTTTTGTATCGGATTTGGAGAGAATTCACAATGCAGGCCAGCTTTTACTAACATTAATTAATGATATTCTGGACTTGTCGAAGATTGAAGCCGGTCACGCGGAACTTGAATTAGAGACTTTTGACGTGTCGGAGGCAGTTCAAGATGTAGCGAAAACTGTTGAACCGCTATTTTTGCGAAACACCAATCGCCTGAATGTTGAGTGTCCTAATAATATTGGCGAATTGTATTCCGATAAAATTAAGTTTACTCAAATTTTGTTTAATTTGCTCAGCAATGCAGCTAAATTTACTCATAAAGGGACAATTAAACTCAGCGTTGAAAGAATTAAAAATGACGAGAATGATTGGGATTCTGAAAGGTTAATTTTTAAGTGTACTGATACAGGGATTGGGATGACTCCTGAACAGCTACAAAAGTTATTTCAACCTTTTACACAGGCTGATGCTTCGACTACCCGCAAGTACGGAGGTACGGGTTTGGGTTTGGCAATAGCGCAGAAATACTCTCAGATGCTGGGCGGAGAAATTACGGTGAATAGCGAGTTTGGCAAGGGGTCAACTTTTACTTTAAGGTTGCCAGCATAGATCCATTTTAAATTTGAGATTGGGGAAAAAGTTTTGACTACAAACCACATTAATACTCAATACCTGGTTGAGCTTTAATGCCTTGTTCTCGGAATGGATGCTTAACTAATGTCATTTCTGTCACCAAGTCTGCCCGTTCAATTAGCGCTGCCGGGGCGCCTCGGCCTGTTAAAATAATGTGGGTTTCTTCGGGTTTTTGATCTAACCCGGAGAGCACTTGCTCAACTTGCAAATAACCTAGTTTTAATGCTATATTTACTTCATCTAGAAGAACTAATTTAAATTCGGGATTGCAGATAAAAGTTAGGGATTTTTCCCAGGCTTTTTGAGCTGTTTCGATATCTCGATCGCGGTCTTGCGTGTCCCAGGTAAAACCTTCTCCCATTGCATGAAATTCTAGCTGTTTTTCCCACAGTTGAAAAACGGCTTTCTCTGCGGGTTCCCAGGCGCCTTTGATAAATTGTACTATGCCGACCCGGTATCCGTGACCGAGCGATCGCACAACCATTCCCAAGGCGGCCGTGGTTTTGCCTTTACCGTTACCCGTATTGACTATAATTAAACCTTTTTCTTTTGAGGAGTTAGCGATTCGCTGTGATTGCACTTCTTGGCGGCGCTGCATTTTCTGTTTGTGTTGTTCCGCTGTTAAGCCCGTGGTTGCAGTCGTTTCTGTATTAGTTTCCATAATTTTTTTAACCGCCGATAAACGCAAATAAACGCTGATAGATGGAAGATGTCTAGTTATTGCCACAGTGTTTTCAAGTTTAGCACGAAACCGGGCAAAATATCTTCTCCTGAAAGTTCTGTTGGACATTCCAAAACTTCTTTTTCTTGTCCTTGGCGATAGATTTCAACTCGGCGGGTTTTGCGGTTGATTAACCAGCCTAGTTTTACTTGGTTATTCATGTATTCTTGCATTTTGTCTTGAGTATCTTTTAAACTGTCGGTTGGCGACATTAGCTCTAAGACAAAATCCGGGGCAATGGGAGGAAATTTTTGTTTTTGTTCGGGAGTGAGAGCATCCCATCTTGATTTTTCAATCCAAGAGACATCGGGAGAACGATTGGCACCGCTTGGCAATTTGAAGCAAGTTGAAGAATCGAAACAAATTCCCAGTTTACTTTGTCTGTTCCAAATTCCAAAATCAGTAGCTATTTCAAAATTATAACTTCCGGTTTCTCCTCCTGTGGGTGGCATGATGATTATTTCTCCTTTGGCGTTGCGTTCAAATTTGACATCTGGGTTTTCGCGACACAGTTGATAAAATTGGTCATCGGTTATTTGGGCGATCGAGTTGAAGTTGATGGTAACTGCTATCATGGTATTTTATCAGGATGCGTGGGAATTTTTAAGCCAGATAATGTATATGAATGCGGAGCAATGCCGATCGATGCAGATGCTGTAAATATTATTGATTGATGTGAAAAGCAGGATTTGAGTTGTAGTTTTTGGGAGGCACTTGTGATATCATTATATCATCTACTGATAACTAGCTATCTATTTTTTGATAAAAAGCTTTTTGGATAAAACACTTACAGACATACCAATAATAAAAGGCAATGTTGATTTCGCTAAACAATTTAGGTACTCCTTCCAGCAAGCTGGAAATTATCTTGCTTTTAAAATTGAGTGCATCAACGCCGATCGCAAAAAACAACAAGCCCAAACCAGCTAACAGTATTTGGTAGGGAGTAAACTGTAGTTCTCGCCGAAAAAACCATCCGTAGGAGGACAAAACAACGGCGTATAAAAGACTTACTCCTAGCTTGGGAATTCCTAATGCTATCATATATATATGAATTCTGTAAATTTCATTTAGCATAAATCCACCTGTTAAAAGAGCGGAAAATAAAATAAATCGATTTTCAATATGGCGCGGTTGAATACTTTTAGCTAATCCATAGGTGAAAGTACAAACTATGACTGGTACAGAGCATAAAATCTGGAAAATCCGAGTTAATAAGGCGACAGTGGGATTGGGGGAAAAATAAGGGTGAAAGAATAAATCGCTGACTTTTAAGCCGGAAAGCTCAGTTAAAAATATCAGCAGCGATACTAAAAATAAGGATAAACAATTGAGTCTAAAAACCAAGCGAGAAATAGTCATAAGCAATTTATACCAAAAATTAGGTTGACTGCCCAAATATAAAAAAATTATATCACCAATATTTATGGAGATTTTGCTAAAGTTAATCAGGAGTGTTATCAAAACAAGGAGACAGTCATGCTGTCAGTGAAAGAAGCAGAATCGATCGTTCTAAATTTGGCCCAACCCCTCGACAGTCAGCGGGATGTAGAAACTGTAGACTTGCTGGCAGCATCGGGGCGCATTTTGGCTGCACCCGTCACTGGTTGCCTCGATTTTCCTTATTGGGACAATTCCGCAATGGATGGGTATGCGGTGCGGTTTGCTGATGTGGAAAATTGCAGCGCCGAAAAACCGATCGCACTTGATATAGTTGAAGACATTCCAGCGGGATATCAGCCTCAACATACTGTACAATCGGGGCAAGCGGCGCGAATTTTTACGGGCGCTGTGATGCCAGCGGGTGCTGATACGGTGGTAATGCAGGAAGAAACGAGGCGAGAGGGCGATCGCATTTTTATCTTAGTTTCTCCTGAAAAACCGCAAGCATTTGTCAGGCACAAAGGCGCTTTTTATCAAGCAGGAACAACTTTGTTAACTCCCGGTACAGTGATCAATGCCCCAGAAATGGCGGTGTTAGCAACTGCACAGTGCATTCAAGTTCCCGTTTATCGGCGGCTGCGGGTGGCAATTTTTTCTACTGGTGACGAATTGGTATCGCCCGACGAACCTTTGGCACCGGGGAAACTGGTAGACTCGAATCAGTATGCTTTGACAGTTTTGTTGGCCCAAATGGGATTTGAACCGATTCGATTGGGGATTGTTCCTGATAATGAAGATGCGTTAAATAAGGTGATATCCCGGGCTATTGCGACGGCGGATGTGGTGCTTTCTACGGGGGGCGTCTCGGTAGGAGACTACGATTATGTCGAGAAAATTTTGGCCGATTTGGGAGGAAAAGTTCACATTAGTTCTGTGGCGATTAAGCCGGGCAAACCTTTAACTGTTGCTGCATTTAAACGAGGTGAAAAAAATGATGATTCGCCGAGTTTGAGTTCGGATTGTCTCTATTTTGGTTTGCCGGGAAATCCTGTTTCGGCTTTAGTCTGCTGTTGGCGGTTTGTTGTGCCTGCTTTGAGAAAAATTTCAGGGCTTGGCGAGGATGCTTGGGGGCCGGAGTTTGTCCGGGTTCGGTGTCAGGCTGAATTGCGATCGCACGGTCGGCGCGAAACTTATGTTTGGGGTAAACTGCATTTAGTTGCCGGAGTCTGGGAATTTGAACCTGCTAGCGGCAGCCAAAATTCAGCGAATTTAATTAACCTTGCAAATACGAGTGGTTTAGCAGTTTTGCCCGCATCGGAAACCTGGATTTGGCCCGGCGAATTCGTTGAAGTTTTAAAAGTTAGTCATTAGTTAGTTGTTATTGGTTAGTTATTATTGGTTCGGTATAATTTCATGTAAAATATTAACAACTAAGTAATCCTTCTTCCTTCTTCCCTCTTCCTTCTTCCCTCTTCCTTCTTCCTTCTTCCCTCTTCCTTCTTCCTTCTTCCCTCTTCCTTCTTCCTTCTTCCTTCGTATTATGAAAATTTTAATTGTTGAAGATGACCCGATGATGCAACTGGGATTAGAGCAAGTTTTAGCCGATTCCCCAGAAATAGAAATAGTAGGACAAGCAGAAGACGGTTATTTAGGCGTAGCAGCCGCACTGAAACTCAAACCTGATATTATTGTAATGGATATCGGTTTGCCTCGGCTGGACGGCATAGCAGCGACGCAGCAAATTAAAGCACAACTGCCAGAAGTTCGAGTAGTAATGTTAACTTCTCACACGGCAGAAACTGAAATTATTGCTGCCCTTTCTAGCGGGGCTGATGCTTATTGCATTAAAGGTGCTTCCGTAGACAGGCTGTTAGCAGCGATTGCAGCCGCAGCAGAGGGGGCGACATATCTTGACCCTCAAATTGCCCGGACTGTCATCGAACACCTCAAACCCCCGATACCTGCCTCTACAACTACTTTTGGTCAGTTGTCGCAGCGGGAATTGGAGGTGTTAAGATTAATGGTGGAAGGTAACAGCAATCCCGAAATTGCAGCGGCGCTTTATTTGAGTCCAAATACTATTAAAACTCATGTTCGCGGTATTATGAATAAGTTGGCAGTGGATGACCGCGTGCAAGCAGCAGTTGTAGCGCTGAGGACGGGATTGGTGTAAAGAAGGAAGAGGGAAGAAGGAAGAGGGAAGAAGGAAGAGGGAAGAAAGAACAAACATAATTCAACGTTTTTCAGTTGCAAATTCCCAATTGCCAATTCCCATTATCAATTAGTAGCAATTTGAGTGATATAATCTATGTCTGAGTGGATAGAAATCGGTAAAATTGTAGCAGCTCAAGGTTTGGACGGGGAAGTGCGAGTCTATCCCGATTCGGATTTCCCGGAAAGGTTTATCGAACCGGGGAAGCGGTGGATTTTGCGCCCTAACAAAAGTGAACCGGAACCGATCGAGTTTTTGGGCGGTCGCTACATTCCGGGTAAAGGGCTGTATGCTGTAGAGGTAGAGGGTGTGGAAGACCGCGATAGTGCTGAGGCGCTGCGGGGCTGCAAGTTGTTTGTTGAAAAGACCGATCGACCTTACCTCGAATCTGATGAGTTTTACGTCCAAGATTTGATCGGGATGGAAGTTATTAACCAGTTAACTGGGGAAATCTTAGGCAAGGTAAGTGATATTATTCCCGCAGGTAACGACCTTTTAGAAGTTGAAACGAATCTAACGCCGCCGGAAACTGTCGTCGCAGAATTAGAAAAGCCAAAACAGCCTGAAACTCCCAAAGCCAACGCTGACCCCAGAAATACCCGCAAACCACGGAAAATTCGTGTTAAAGAGCCTAAATCCACAAAAATATTGATTCCTTTTGTGGAAGAGATTGTGCCAGTTGTTGACTTAGAACAAGGCAGAATTGAAATTGTGCCTCCTCCTGGTTTATTGGAATAATATCATGTCCGGTCGAACGACCGGATATGATATTTTTTATTAAAAAATCCCCCTGCTTCGGCGAGGCGGTTCCTAATTCCCGATATTAATCTTTTTCTTTATTTGTGTACCGCACTATCAAGTAACTGATTGAAAGCGCGAAAATTGCAATCGCCAAACCAATCAAGTCGGCTGCGGTTTTCTTTTCCAGGTCAAGAATGATGATTTTTCGAGATACTGCTATCAAAGAAGTTACAATAACTAGCTCTACTTGAATTACGTGCTTTTTCAGATAAGCTGTAATATTTTCCAAGATTTCCAGAGCAATTAAAACATTTAAAAATAACCCAAATATGACAAACAACGTGTCTTTTAACAAAGTATCCGTGTGGGTTACCAATTCTTTTGCTAAAAAAATCAGCAAATCGCAAACGCTGACGAGAATTACCAAAATCATCGCCAGTGATAAAATTTTCGATATTACTACTTCTACACTTTCTGTAAAATGCAGAAAATTTTCATCACTGCTTGACTTGGAAATTTGCCTAAATATTTTTTTCAGCATACCCGTGATTTAGTCATCTTTCTTGATGATTCTGTCATTGTTCGGTACACTTTGCAAGCGCAAAACTCTGGGATTGCCTGGTTTCACGGCGCCACCCTCGTGCTGGACAAGGGTCTTTTCTCTGCCTGTTATATTTTATAGTTTTTCGTGTCAGCTAGGAATCGATCGCGTGCGATCGAACTCCCGATTCATAATTTTTGCCATAAAAAAGCCTCAAACTATTGTCTAGCAATATTTTGAGGATTCTAAGGCGCGGTGCGACCACTGAACTAACTATCTATTCTCAACAGAGAATGATTGTTGACTCCCAGCTTGCTCCGACGCAATATATAAGATAGCTAAAAATTTAGCTCGGGTGGTTTAGTAGCGACGAGAATTGCCACCGCGATCGTTGTTGCCCCAGTTACCGCTGTTAGAAGAACCACGTTCTTCGCGGGGTTTTGCCTTATTGACCTTGAGGTCGCGACCCATCCACTCAGCACCGTCAAGAGCCTCAATGGCTGCGGTTTCTTCGGCTTCAGTAGACATTTCTACGAAAGCGAAGCCACGCATCCGGCCTGTTTCGCGGTCAGCAGGCAATTGAATGCGCTTTACTGTTCCGTACTCTCCAAAAGTTTGGCTGAGGTGCTCCTGCGTTACTTCGTAGGATAAATTGCCGACATAGATTGACATTGAACATTCTCCAGAATCAGAGGGTGTAGAGATTTAAATCCGGAGGAACGCCGATAGAACGAACTGTACTGCCGAAAATAAAGCCTTGTAAAAACATCATAGCACCTATAGGTGCAAACTGCAATTGTCTGACTCGATTAATTAAAAAGAAAGCAGAAGGCATTCGCCATAAGACATTCTCCCGAAGGAAAAACCCCCCATCAAGAAGGAAAAATTTAGAATAAATAAATTTAATTTTCCTTGTTCCCGGGCTCTGCCGGGGAAACGCAGCTTGTAGGCTGGGTAATGGCATAACGATTGTAGGTTTTAGATTTGGGATTGAGGATTTGAGATTTATGTGTAGGGTGCGTCCGGGATCAAAATTGTTCGATCGAGAGAGGTTGTTACCCTAAAAACGGATACTTGCGAACGAAAGGAGTCGTCTAGAGATCGTAATTTTAGATTCTTGTTCAAGCTCCCAGATTTATCTGTGGAGTAAATCTCAAATCGTTCGACTCAGCGCCGAAGGTCAACTGCGTTCATCCCCCGATCGCCAGGGGCTTCCCCCTCGTTATTCGGTGAGTTGTAACATCCCATAGTAGGAGCGCAGCTCAAGAAGTGACGGCGAGGGTGGATTTTGCCCAATTAAATTCCCCAACTTCTGCTGCAACTTCTGCTGCAACTTCTGCTGCAACTTCTGCTGCAACTTCTGCGCCAACCAACACCAACTGCACCGCACAAGCTTTTAACTCGGGCTGTTTGGAATCTGGACAGCTTGCAGAATGAGTCATGGCATTAGCTTCAGCACCTTCGGCCCACAGAGAACCCCAGTGCATCGGTACAAATAGCGTACCCGGGGCGATCGCCTTTGTGACTTTTGCTGGAAACTGCGCCTTGCCGCGGCGCGATCGAACTTCCAGCAAATCCCCCTCCTTAATCTGCAATTTAGCAGCATCGCGCGGGTGAATTTCCAAAAACGGATCGGGGTGCAATTGATTAATTTTTTCTGTTCTACCCGTCCGCGTCATCGTGTGCCAGTGTCCGTAAAGTCTCCCTGTCGTCAACACAAACGGATAATTCGGATCGGGAGGTTCTGCCAGTCCCCGGGAGTGATAGGCCGAAAATCTCGCCCGCGCGTCAGGAGTGTGAAAACGCCTGTCAGTATACAGCCGTTTCGCTTCGTTCGCTGGATGCACAGGCTCGTTTTCCCGGCAAGGCCACTGCTGCGGCCCTTCTTGGCGGATGTATTCGTGGCTGAGTCCGGTCATGTCGCAAGGCTGACCCCGCGTCAACTGCGCGTACTCTTTAAAAACCTCCCCACTGTTCTCGAAAGCAAAGTGTTCGGCAAAACCCAACCGCCGTCCCACCTCAGCGAAAATGCTCCAGTCGTCGCGGGCTTCCCCGGAGGGAGTGTCGAAACCGGGACAAAACGTAACGCGGCGTTCGGAATTCGTCATTACTCCGGTTTTTTCGCTCCACTGCGTTGCCGGCAGCAGGATGTGAGCGTAGGCGGAGGTTTCAGTGGGATAGTAAGCTTCTTGATAAATAGTAAAGGGCGATCGCAGCAAAGCGGCTTTAGTGCGTTCCAAATCCGGCATACTCACCACCGGATTAGTAGCTGCAATCCACAGCAACTCGACATCCCCAGTTTCCAAGCCCACAATCATGTCCCAAGCTGTGCGGCCCGGATTCGGGGAAATGCTTCCCGGTGCGATTCCCCAAAACTCCTCGACTTGGGTTCTGTGTTCGTCATTTTTCACAAACCGATATCCCGGCAATAAGTGAGACAGTCCTCCGGCTTCCCGCCCTCCCATCGCGTTTGGCTGGCCGGTGAGGGAAAACGGGCCGCATCCCGGTTTGCCGATTTGACCGGTCATCAAGTGCAAATTAATCAGCGATCGCACCTTTGCCGTGCCTTCCGACGACTGGTTGATTCCCATCGACCACAGCGACAAAACCCGCTGCGACTGTTCCCAGTAGTTGGCCGCCGTTTCTAACTCGCTGACAGTAATGCCGCAGCGCGAGGCTACAAACTCCGGCGTGTAGCTGCTAATAACCTCAGCAAAAGCTGAAAAATTCGCCGTGCATTCTTGAATAAACTCAGGATCTATTGCTTGCCTGCGCAACAGCAAATATGCAATTCCGTTAAGCAAATCTATATCCGTACCCGGTTTAATTGCTAAGTGCAAATCCGCCGCTTCAGCAGTCGGAGTCCGCCTCGGATCTACCACAATCATCTTAACATTTGGATTTTTTTTGTGGTATTTTGCTAATCGATTGAATACAATCGGATGGCATTCCGCTGTATTGCTGCCGATAATAAAAGCGCAATCTGTTAATTCTAAATCGTCGTAACAGCAAGGCGGCCCGTCCGAACCAAAACTTTGAACGTATCCCGAAACTGCTGAAGACATACACAAGCGAGAATTAGCATCAAAATTATTAGTACCCAGACAACCTTTCATGAGTTTCTGGGCAATATAATAATCTTCTGTAGCGAATTGACCCGAACCGTAAACGCACAAAGCATCGGGGCCGCTGGTGCTGCGAACTGTTTGGATTCGGTTAACAATTGCATCGAGAGCTTCGTCCCAGCTAGCGCGGCGGAAGGGTTGGTCGAGAGTATCTCGCATCATCGGATAAAGTAGCCGATCGCTCCGAATCGACTCTGCTACGGTTGCTCCCTTAATACAAACCATGCCCTGACTTGATGGGTGATTGCGATCGCCCCGCACTTTCCAACTTTGTTTTTTGTCGGCAACAACTTCTAGACCGCAACCTACACCGCAGTAAGGGCAAAGAGTTTTTATAGTTTCCATCTGGTGATTTTAGATGCTAATTTTTGAAAGCTAATGGGTAATTGGTAATTCGTCATTATAGTCGGAACTGAGAGCTCCTGCAAATAATGTATCAATAGTTACTAAATTACCGCAAAAATGCTTTACAACAACGGACAATACCCTGATTTAAAATTAACCGATCTCTTACTAAAACTCGCGATCGATCTGGGTTGTAGCCAGCTTCTCGCTGCGCCTAAATTCCTCTCAAATAGAGGGACTCCTGACCTAAATCTTGTCACCCCAAGGATGGGGGGCTAGGAGGATTTTTTGCAGGAATCGAACAGCACGCTGATACTACTTTTGACCTAGTTGTTGATAGCAATTAGAGATTTAGTGCGGGAGTATTATATCCCCTACTTCCCTGATTTAACTTCAAATACGCCACCGTTTGTGGGGCTAAAAGTTACTTGGAATTCAGCAGTTTTTTCAGCGCCTGTTGTGGCACCTGTAGGAGTTTGCAAAACCGGCAGAGGAGTTTCTTTGACGAAATCTTTAGCTGCTTTATTTGTGGGATCGAACTGTAGGATATCGCCGTTTTGTTTTACTTTGACCCGATAAGTCAAACTTTCGGTAAATGTCGGAGTAGTTCTCCAATTTTGGTCGATTTGTGCATACAACTGCTGTCCGATCGCATCGAGTTCGGCTTGGTCAGAAATCTCTGATGTGGCACTGGTTGCTGCATTGGGCGAGGCAGCCGTCGCGGCGGCAGCAGCGATGGGTGCAGGACTGGCAGCAGCAGCGATGGGTGCAGGGCTAGCAGTTGGTGCGATCGAACTTGCTGCGATTTGCGGGCTGGGGGGAGAACTCACAACCGCCGCCGCAGTCGCCGCCGGAGGTGCAGTTTCTGCTAGTTTCGCTTGCTTTAGCTGGTTGGAAACACCAGACATATTGACGGCTGCTAAAGTAACCATTGCTACGAACCACGAGGCTGCTAGGATGCCGCGTTTGATCGGCGAAACTTCTGGGGGTTCGGCAGCAGCGTGAGACACAAAAGGTGCAGGTGCGATCGGCTTGTTAGCAGTCTCCGCAAACGCAGGCTTTTTGCTAGCAGGTAATGGCATCGGTAGCGCGACGGCTTCTGTATCCGAGTCCGTTGCTTCATCCTCTTCGTGGTGCGCGTAGCGAGAAAACAGGAACTCCAAAGCAAAGTTGCGAAGTTCGTAGTATTTCGGGTCTTCCATAATCCGCGCCCGGTTGCGGGGACGGCTGAACGGAATGTGCATATCTTCGCCGATGGAAGCAGCAGGCCCGTTGGTCATCATCACGATGCGATCGGCCAAAAACAAAGCTTCATCAATATCGTGAGTAATCATAATGACGGTAATTTTGTGCTGCCGCCAAATTTTCAGCAATTCTTCCTGCAACTCTTCCCGCGTAATTGGGTCTAGAGCCCCGAAAGGTTCGTCTAAAATCAAGAGTTTGGGTTGAGTTGCCAGAGCTCGGGCGATCGCCACCCGCTGTTTCATCCCCCCGGACAATTGGCCCGGTCTTTTGTTACAAGCTTCCGTCAGCCCCACTAATTCCAAGTGTTCCTTGACGATCGTATTGTGTTCGTCTGCGGACTTTTCCGGGTAAACATTTTCAACGCCGAGGTGAATGTTTTCTGTAGCAGTCAGCCACGGCAAAAGCGAGTAGTTTTGAAACACCACCATGCGATCGGGGCCTGGTTCAGTAATCTGCGAACCTTGCAGGGCCACTTCTCCGTTTGTCGGCCCGTTGAATCCCGCAATCATATTCAGCAAAGTTGATTTGCCGCAGCCAGAGTGACCGATCAAACAAATAAATTCGCCTTCATTAATAGTCAGGTTTACACCGTCGAGAACGACGTAAGGGCCTTTAGGAGTTTCGTAGACTTTCGATACATCTTTAATCGTAAGAAAGTCTGGCTTCTCCGTTTGAATTTTGGTTGTTTGGGGGTTTTTGAGAGTTTGCATATTTTCAGTATTGGGATTTTGGGTTGAGGAATTAGACATGACAACTTTGGATTGAGAATTTGAAATTAGGGAGTTAGGAAGCGGGAAATGTGGAGTCTTGTTTCCTGATTTCTTGCTCCTCATTCCCTGTTCCTATTTGCTGGTTATGCTGGCAGTTTGATGGAACACTGACTGCCTATTTGTTCAATTAAGATTTCTTCAATGCGGACGCCGCGCTTGATTTTGACATTGTGGAGATAGTCGATCGGGTCGTCTAGATTAAACACAGTGCCGTCAAATAGCTCGATCGTCCGGCGATCTCTGGAAATATCCGGCAAACCCAATTCGCGCACGGCTTGACCGAAAACATCGGGCCGCAAAACTCGATCGACCACTTCCACCCAGTTTTTCGGGAACGGAATCAGTCCCCAGCGAGCCATCTGCGCCATCACCCACACCATTTCTAGGCGGTCTGGACAATTGGTTTTGTCAACGTAGAACTGGTTGAAGTTGTAGAGCATTTCAGGTTCTGCCTCCGTACCGGAGTTGTACGGGTCGATGAACCCCGGACGGATGTCTTTTGGATCGGCGCCGATGTATTGTCCTTGGCTAATCAATTCAAGGACTTCTTCGCGGTTGCGGCGGTCGTCGCAGTAGTCGCAGGCTTCCAAAAGCGCTTTGACTAGGGCGAGGTGGGTTTGAGGATATTTCTGAGCCCAATCTTCGGTAACACCGAGAACTTTTTCGATGTGTCCGGGCAGAATATCGAGGGAACGCGCCATGACAAAACCTGTACCGCTGTTGACTGCGTGGGAGTTCCAGGGGTCGCCCGAGCAGTAGCCGTCAATGTTGCCTGCTTTTAAATTCGATACCATCTGCGGAGGCGGAATGACGGTCAAGCCCACGTCGAGGTCGGGGTCGATGCCGCCGGCGGCCAGCCAGTAGCGGAACAGCAGGTTGTGCATGGAGGCCGAGTGTACCATGCCCAAGGTGTGAACTTTATCTGGAGTCTTGGCGATCGCAGCTTTGAAATCCTCTAACGTCCGAATGCCTTGTTTGTAAAGGTGTTTGCTGAAAACAATCGAATTGCCGTTGCGAGACAGGGTGAGGGCGCTGCAGACGGGCACAGGGGCTTCACCGTCCAGGCCCAACAGCATGGCGATCGGCATTCCTGCGACCATTTGCGCCGCGTCCAGCCGTCCTTCGGCGACTCCTTGGGCGATCGTTTTCCAGCTAGGTTCGCGGCTGAGAGTAACTTCTTCCAAGCCGTGGGCTTGGAAGAATCCTTTTTCTTTGGCTACTACTAAGGGGGCGCAGTCGGTGAGGGGAATAAAGCCGATGTCGAGGTTGATTTTTTCCAGGCCGTTGCGGGCGATGACAGGCGGTTGTTGTTGGGCCCGGCGCTGTTTGACCCGCTTTTGCTGGTTGAGGAAGTAAACCATTTCGTTGCGCAGCGCGTAGTAACTCGGATGGTTGACAACTTCCATGCGCTTGCGGGGGCGGGGAATGTTCACTTCGAGGATTTGCCCGATTTGCGCTTCCGGCCCGTTGGTGAGCATGACAATGCGATCGCTCAATAATAAAGCCTCGTCCACGTCGTGAGTTACCATCACGCTGGTGACTTTGCTTTCTTCGCAAATTTTCATCAACTGTTCTTGCAAACCGCCGCGAGTTAAAGCATCGAGGGCGCCGAAGGGTTCGTCTAGCAGCAGCAGTTTCGGGCGAATCGCCAGGGCGCGGGCGATCGCAACTCTTTGTTTCATCCCCCCAGAAATTTCGCCCGGGCGTTTGTCGGCGGCGTGTCCGAGTCCGACCAATTTAATGTGGTGTTCGATCACCAACTCGCGATCTTCTTGAGAGTTACCGCTGTAAATTTCATTTACTGCTAGGGCGATATTTTCGCGCACCGTCAGCCAAGGTAGCAGCGAGTAATTTTGAAACACCACCATTCTGTCCGGGCCTGGATCGCGGACTTCGCGTCCTTCTAAGATAATCCCGCCCTGACTTGCTTTGTCGAGGCCGGCGATGATATTTAGCAGCGTAGATTTGCCGCAGCCCGAGTGTCCGATTAAGGTGATGAATTCTCCCTTTTTTATTTTAAGTTCGATATTTTTAAGAGCGATGTATTGCTCTCCATTGGGCAAGTTAAATACACGGTCAACGTGGTCTACTTCAACAAATACTGACATGGCTATTTTAGGTTAGTTTGTAATTTGTAGATGCTAGTTATTAATTGGAATTTGGGCATGGGGCATTGGGCATTGGGCATGGGGCATTGGGCATATATAATTATTCCCGCTTCCTAATAACTAATCACCAATCACCAACCACTAATCACCCATTCCCCATTCCCCATTCCCCATTCCTATTTCTGTTCTTCTGGAACAACTTTGGAAGCGATGAAACCAACAATTCTGTCTAAAATCAAACCGACAATTCCTACATAAAGCACTGCTAGAATCACGGCGCTGAGTCGAGAACTGTTGTAAGCGTCCCAGATGAAAAAGCCGATGCCGACGCCGCCGACTAACATTTCCGCAGCTACGATCGCCAGCCAAGACAAACCGATGCCAATTCTTAAGCCTGTGAAGATGTAAGGAACAGAAGAGGGAAGCAGGATTTTCCAGAAGTATTTTTGGTTGGGAAGACGCAAGACGCGGGCGACGTTTCGGTAGTCTTGGGGTATTTGTTGAACGCCTACTGTCGTGTTAATTAAAATCGGCCAAATTGCTGTAATTAAGATTACGAATAATGCTGACACTTCGTTAGCTTTTACCCCCATGCCTTCAAAGGGATTGAACTGTTGAAATACAGCCAGGGCGATCGGCAGCCAAGCCAGAGGCGGGATAGTTCTGAATACTTGAAACAGCGGGTCTAAAGCATCGAACATTAGGGAGTTTGTGCCGATCAGGATTCCTAAACTGATGCCGAGAACTGCTGCTAAAGTAAAGCCGATCGCCACCCGCTGCAAGCTAGCCAAAATTTGCCAGAACAAGCCTTTGTCTGTACCGCCGTTGTCGAAGAAAGGATTGATAATCAGATTCCAGCTTTCTTGGACAGCTTTGATTGGGCCCGGCAAGGTGGACTCTGGACTGTGGCAGAGGATCTGCCAGATTATGAGCAGAACTGTAATTGCTACCAGCGGGCGAATGATTTTTCGGCGGTTTTTTTGAACCCGATCCAGAACGAAATTTACTGGATTTTTGCTTTTAGTAACAGCGAGGTTTGTTGCCATTTTTGTTTGTGCAGTATTGTGAATAATCGATTATTTGTAGATACTTTGAAGCGATCGCCGTGTCTGGGGTGGGTTGAGTTAGGAAACCCAACTCAACTCAATTTAAAAATTGGTCAATTCTCAACAGTTAACAGTTGACTGTTAACTAATTATGCTTTCTTGATTGCCAGACCATTCAGATATTCTTGTGGTTTTTCTGGGTCAAACTTCACGCCGTCAAAGAAGGTTTCAACACCGCGAGAAGTGGTAGCAGGAATTTGGGCGGCGGGAACGCCAAGTGCTGTCGCTGCTGCTTTCCAAATATCTTCGCGGTTAACTTTATCAACCGTGGCTTTGATATCTGTAGTTGCCGGCATATAACCCCAGCGAATATTTTCAGTGAGGAACCAAGCATCGTGACTCTTGTAGGGATAGGAAGCATTATCAGCCCAGAATTTCATAGCTACTGGGCTGGCAGCTTCAATGCGGCCGGTACCGTAGTCAATTTGACCTTTAGAGCGACTGATAATATCTGCTACTGGAACTTTTAACCACTTATCTTGAGAGATGATTTGGCACATCTCATCGTGATTTTCTGCCTTGTCGCACCACTGCTGGGCTTCCAGTACGGCCATTGTTATTGCTTTAGCAGCTTTGGGGTTTTTCTCAACCCAATCTCCTCTTAAAGCGAAAGCTTTTTCTGGGTGGTCTTTCCAAAGTTCTCCGGTTACTAAGGCGGTGTATCCTACCTTTTGAGTAACTAGCTGAGCATTCCAAGGTTCGCCTACGCAAAAGGCTTCCATGCTGCCAGATTTCATGTTCGCTACCATTTGGGGCGGCGGTATGGGAATCACGGAAACATCTGTATCTGGATTAATACCGCCGGCTGCTAGCCAGTAGCGCATCCACAAGTCGTGGGTGCCGCCGGGAAAAGTTATAGCAATTTTTTGATTTGCGAGGGCTGCTTTGAGAGGTTTACTGTCAGTACCTACTTTTAAATCTAGGTATTTTTTGCTGAGGGAAATTGCCTGGCCGTTAGTATTTAACCGGGCAACAATGTTCATCGGCACAGGCTGGTTGCCTTTGGTAATTGTGCCTAATGTCAATTGGTAAGGCATTGGGGATAAGATGTGGGCGCCGTCAATGCCACCTTTGTCGGAACCGAGTTCTAAGTTGTCGCGAGTAACTGGCCAAGATGCTTGTTTGGTAACTTCTACGTCTTTCATGCCGTATTTGGCAAATAGCCCTTTTTCTTGGGCGATGATTAAGGGTGCTGAGTCGGTGAGGGCGATGAATCCGAGTTTGGCTGCGGTAACTTCTGGGGCGTCGGCAGGGTTGATGTTGACTGCTGGCGCGGCGCTGGGTGATGCGCCGCTGGGAGTTGCGCTAGATGTGGGGGAACTGGAACTGCAACCGTGGGCTAGGAGGGTGCCGGCTGCTGTTGCTCCGGCGGTGATGATGAATTTTCTTCTGGAAAGGTTGCTCATTTGTCTTGAATTGTGGTTGTACTTTGAGATGGTGGAAATGTGAGATATGGGATTGATTCGCGACCTTGGCATCGCACCTCACATTGTGAGATTAGGCGTCGATCGACACTTTGCCGATCGCCCGCGCGCTGCAAGCTAAAATGAACCCTGGTTCTAAGTCTCGGGCCGCGTCGGGTTGGCTGTCGTAGACTGTTTGTCCTTCTAGGAGTTGCTGCTTGCAAGTGCCGCAGCTTCCCGACCGGCAATTGCTGTCAAGTTCGACTCCGGCCCGTTCGGCAACATCGAGAATGAACTCATCTTCGCTGCAAGGAACTTCTTTGCCCGATCGAGCGAAAATGACAGTAGATGTCTGAGGTTTGGCTGCCGGGACTGCCGTTTCGTCCCTCTCAACCGTCAGTTGCAGTTGCCGGTTGAGGGAAGCTACCTCATCTTCTTGAGATAGATTGGGAACGGCCCCGAAGTTATCGACTAAAAGTTGGTGCAGCACCGGTTTGAGGTCTTCGCAAGGGATGCCTTTTTGGACGCAAGTACCCAAATGAGCGTCTTTGCCCACTGTGCCTCCCATGTAAATGTCTACACCTTCGAGGGTTTTGCCGTTCTTGCGAACTTTTGTGCCCATCAAACCGATGTCTGCTACTTGGGGTTGACCGCAGGAATTGGGGCAACCCGTCCAGTGAATTCTGACAGGTTTGGGAACTGACAGTTCGGCTTCGAGTTCTTCAATCATTGCCACGGCGCGGCTTTTGGTTTCGATGAGGGCGAAGTTGCAAAACTTCGAGCCGGTGCAGGAAACCAAGGCTCGCGTCAGCGGTGCGGGGTCGATCGAAAAACGCTGCAACAGCGGTTCTTTTACCAGCGATTCAATCCGCGAGTCGGGAACGTTGGGAATAATGACGTTTTCTTCGACAGTGAGCCTGAGCTCGCCGCTGCCGTAAACCTCGGCGATTCTGGCCAAATCGAACAAATCCGATGCCTGCAGCCGTCCGACGGGAACGTGCAGCCCTACATAGTTGAGCCCTGATTGTTTTTGAGGGTAGATGCCGATGTGGTCGCGTTTGTCCCAGGTGATTTCATCTTTGAGGGCGGCGGCAGGCAAAGTGCGACCAAATTCTTGTTCGACTGCTGCTCGGAATTGTTCGATTCCGAGTTCGTCAATCAGCCACATCAGCCGCGATTTTTGGCGGTTTGCTCTCGGGCCTCGATCGCGAAACACAGTTAATATGGCTTTGCACAAATCTACAACGTCGCTGGGACTTGCCCAGACGTTGAGAGGAATTGCAGCTTCGCAGCGTTTGGCGGAGAAGAAACCGCCGACTAAAACGTTAAAGCCGATGTTGGCGTCTTGGTAAGCGGGTACGAAGGCGATGTCGTTGATTTCGGCGTGGACTGAGTTGTCGCGGCAGCCTGCGATCGCAATATTAAACTTTCTCGGCAAATTTGAAAACGCGGGGTTGCCTTCGCCGCTGTTCGTAATCATGTCTTGGACTTGGTTCGCCAGTTCCCGCGTATCTATCAGTTCGTCCGCGTCCAGGCCCGCGACTGGGGAACCCGTGATGTTGCGCACGTTGTCCATGCCAGACTGAATGCTGGTCATGCCCGCTTCTTTGAGGCGGCGGAAGATGTCTGGCACGTCTTCGATGCGAATTCCGCGCAATTGCAGGTTTTGTCTGGTGGTGATGTCGGCGCTGCCGTCGTCGCCGTAGCGTTGGACGATTTCTGCTAGCGTTCTGGTTTGATTGCTAGTAATGATGCCGTTGGGCAAGCGCAGCCGCATCATGAATTTGCCCGGAGTTACTGGCCGAAAGAAGATGCCGAGCCATTTGAGGCGGTGCTCGCGATCGATTTCGTCCATTGCTTCCCAGCCGATCTCGGCGAAGTGGTCGAGTTCGGCTGTTAATGCTAAGCCATCTTTTTCGGCTTTGAGTTTTTCAAACTTGTTCAGGCTGGCTTGGGCTTTGGGTTCTACTGTTTGGGTCATCGGTTTACCCTCGCTGCTGGCTTGTTGGGGAGAAGTATTGACTTGGAGCATAAAGTGTGTGTTTCCTGCTAACCTTAGTGAGTGTATTGATTTAAAACTGTATATTTAGTTACTAGATCTAATTTCTTTTAAGCATGGTTGGTCTTCTGTACATTTGAGCTTGACTGGGCGCTGGCTCGAACGTCGCAAAACTATTTATGGTTATAGTTGCTACCGATGGTTCGGTCGATCGCTGCGTTTCCATGCACCTTAGTTATGAGCTAATGTAAAGCGCACCACTGTAAACATTCGTAGCTATTTTTACAAAATATTGAGTTTTATGAATTTTTCGCATACATCTGATGCGTTTTATACATGGTTAATGGGTAAAGACACCCACGCAGCGGAAAAATCTCTTTAAATCTTTAGATTTGGGAGGGCAGAGGGGGAAATTGGAATATATAAAATCATCTTGTGACTAAGATCGCAGACTTAAAACGCAGTTCGTCACACAATTAGAGCGGTCGCTGTCACACAGTTTGCCTCAAAACATCACGTTCTCTGCTATGCCAGCGTCACTCTTTATTTTTAGAGAAGGAGAGATGATACAAGTATCGAATTCAGGGAACGTCTTATGTTTTTAGTTCAACTTATCCCCGGCGCTATTTCCGAAATGCTTGCCTCTGTTAGCGATACAGGTTGTTTGACTTTGGCCGATCGCTACGGTTTGATGGCCGCTGTTTTAGACGACTCTCTCGACGATGAATGCAGACTTTCGATCAACCGCCTGCTGCGTTCTGTTCTCAGGGGAAGAGTGAAGATAGTCAACGAACTCTCGGCGATATGTTAACAACATTTAAAAAATGGCAATGCCCAATAGTTGCGAGCAACTATTTGTGAAATTTGATTGATTTATGCAGCCCTTCAAGTGTTGAAAACACCGCCTGAGTTAGAAGGAACCCGCGATTCCTGCACCGGATGTATGGCAGAAAGTTTCTTGAGTGTTCTAAAAACGTGCGATCGCTCCTCGCCGTCTGAATTTTTTTGATTCTCCAATTCTCGCTTTGTGCGGCACTTGCAGAAAAATTGCTGATTCACAGTTTTGTTAAACGATTGAGACCCTTTTCGGTCGATCGCTGATAGTAAAATTAGTAAAATTGTGGGCGATCGGCCTTTTAGGAGTTTGAGGACTGAAGTCATCACAACAAACGTAATTATAATTATTTAACAGGGTTGGAGATGGCAGACAAGTTATGAAAATTATTAATCAAACAATCGAAATATTAACAGAATCAGGCATCGGCATCTACAACATCATATCAAACCCGATAGCATCGGAATTAATATTACCCACAGCTTTCGACAGGGCAGTGCCGTGTCCCTACCGCCATTAATTGTAGGGACACGGCACTGCCGTATCCTCTATATAATTCCGGTGCAACTGGAAACTACATCACACACCCTTCAAATTTTATTGGTAATTTATCAAAAATTAATTAAATAGATCGGCAGGAAAAAACAATAATATCTTGTAGGGGCTCGTAAAGCCTGGATCTTGAATAGCAGGCAGTTTATTGCTGCACTCAACAGCCTAAACCCGGTAGTCGGTTTATTTGCACCGATACAGGACTTATATCAAATCCGGTAACATCGGAATTAATATTACCCACAGCTTTCGACACGACAGTGCCGTGTCCTTAAAATTAATGCGGGTAGAGACTTAGGCACTCGCGGTGTCCTATACATCATGTATGAGTGCTGGCATGGGTTCGTTTTTTTAACCGATATAATTGATATAATGCGATCGCCGGACAAAATCTTTACCGAAACTTTAATAAATTCGGTCGGAATGTATGATTTGCTGAAAGTTAAAAACAGTCGATAGAACAGACAGGATGCTTTAACACTCATTCCCAGGGAGCATTTTATGAAATCCATTGCTAAAAACAGCATCCACTTGACTTACTCAGTGGGTGTTTTATGTGCAATTATCGTACTACAGCAACAAAAAGCTACAGCAGCAACGCTATCTAACGGCTGGAATTATGCGATCGATTCCTTCAGCGATGGCGTGACAGGGGATCAAATCGGCGGTGGCGCATTTGAATTTTACGGCATCGCCATCAAAGAAACCTCAGATACAGCTTTCATCGCGATTAACTCCAATCTGAGTTTAGCAGGATACGCCGACCCATTAGCTCAAAGAGGCAACATCAACTACGGCGATTTATTCTTCAATTTTTCCGGTCAAAATTTCAATACAGCTAACGCAAACGGCAGCTTGTTTGGTATCCGCTTTGCCGGAGGAAATGACTCAAGCGTAGCCACAACAGGCATTTACAGTAACGTTACTGCTAAAAACGTCACCCAAACTAACTCTGGCTTTACTAATTTAAATCAATTCAATACGGTAGCTTCATCTCAAGGCGGAACCCCATCAATGGGCGATTTAGCTGCCACAGACCCCTATTTTCAACAAACAGGTAACTGGACGGTTCTCAACTCAATTGCTACAGGTACAAAAGTAGGAGAAATCAATGTTTTAACGCCAGCAACTTTGAGCGCCCTCGGTCTTAATTTCGGTCAGTTTAATGCCGTAGGTTCTCAAACAATCGGATTCAGTTTCAATAAATCCTCAATGCCTTCGGGGAACTATATTGCTAACTTTTTTGCCGAGTGCGCTAACGATGCGATCGCCATTAAAGGCTCTTTTGAAAAAGGCTCTGCTGAACCAGTACCAGAACCTGCTACTATCTTCGGTACTTTAGCCGGATTTGGGATTCTAGGCATTGGTGCAGCGAAACGCAAAATTAAGCGCAAGATTGCCTGAGTTATGTAGGGTGCGCACGGAGTACCTTACGAATAGCTGTAATGCGCACCTTACGAATAGTCGTAGTGCTTCAAACTACTTGCAAACCGTAGAGTAGATTATCGAGAGATAAAATGCGCCCAAACATTCCCATCTGGCCCAGCAACTTGATTGACGTAGCTGTAGGGATACATCAACTTTCTCCCCTCAGTATCGCTGTAACCGGTGAGTGCATCTCCCCAAGGATCTTGCACGATATAACCCTGAGAATTGTAGCCAATTAAAGTGATAATGTGACCGGCCGCAGTAAAATCTCCCGCTAAAACTACCGGTCGCCGATTCAGCAATTCCGATCGCACATCGGCCCACGTGCGAGTCGTACTAAAACTTGTCTTAAACTCGTAAGCTTGAATCAGTGCCGAAAGTACGTTGTGATCGGTTTGAGAACCCTGACCGGCATAGTCGAAACACCACTGCAACAACTCATCCTCCAACTGTCCGCCCCACTCAGAACGAACGCCGTAGTAATAAAATACCATCGCGATCGCAGTTACGTTGCAAGTAGACCAATCAAAACGCGGATTGTCCCGCTGCGAAAAATACGGCACGTTCAATTCCACATTGTTCGGAACCGGATCGAAAATTTTATCTCCCCGCTTGAACTGAACAAAACTAGGAAAAACATAACCTGTATTGCCCAAATTAGGCAGTTCTTCAGTCAGGGAAACTTTCAGGTGAGATCCTTCCGCACCGTAGCTGTTCACGCCGTAAACTCGACCTAAAGGCAGCGTAGTTTTCTCGGTACTGCTCAGGCTAGCAGCATCTACCGGCCGTTTTTTAAAGACAGTTGCTTGCAGGATTGTCATCGTCAAAGCACCGGGGTCAAAGGGAACTTCTTTGCCGTCTTTTTTAATTTTAACGTCCTGCCAATAAATAAATCCGATATTGCCGAAACCGGGAATAGGTTCGGCGAGAGTTACTCGGAAATGCCCCAAAATGCAGGCATAACCAGTGATGGCATAGGTGCTGCCTAAAGTTATTTGAGCAACTTGATTTGCAGGCAGTTTAGATGAATCTTCTGGTTGACCTTTAATCTGAGTTGTTTGAGTTACCAACAGTTGAGCGCTGACGTTGCTATTCGGTACGTCTGCCAGGTCAAATCTTAGGATTTGAGAGCCTTTGGCAAGCTGAACGTCGGGTTCGTAAAAATAGCCAAAAGTGCCGATCGGCGAAATTGCTGAATCCACAACCACCTTGAGATGCCCGTCAATAAATCCGTACTTGCTAACTGCCAAAGTCTGGCCTGCTTTGACAAAAACTTTTTGCTGATTGTTGAGCCGGGAAGAATCAAACGGAGCTACTTTAAACAAAGTGTCAGAAACTATCTTTAAGGTCAAACCTTGTCCGACAGTCAGCGGATCGGAACTTACGGTAATGTAAATTATTTGGCTGCCAGTAACGTTGCCTTTGCTGTCAGTTGCCCGCAACCTGAGCCACCGAGCTCCAGCTACGCTAAATCCTTTAGACAAATTAACTTGCCAAGTGCTGGCCTGTTGGTTTAGCGTGACGCTTAGGGGCAATGTATCCTCAGCTATCACCTCAATTTTTGCTGCTTGTTGCCGGTCAAAAGTACCCCGAAGGACGATCGGCTGATTTACCAAAACTTCTGACGGCCCTTGATAACTTAAATTCACAGCGGGATTGAAAGATTTGCCACCGCGGCTGAATTGCACAAAATCGGGATAAATGAAACCCGTATTGCCAAATTGCGGCAAATTCTCGGTCAGCGAGACTTTAATGTGGCTTTGTTCGATCGAGAATCCGGCAATTCCGTAAATCATTCCCGCCGGCAAAGTAAATTTTTCTTGGGGTGGCAGGTTAGCGGCATTTACAGGCTGCTTTTTGATCGCAGTAGTTTTGATAACAGTCATGGTAACTGCATTTCTATCATACTCAATTCCCCTCCCGTCTCGCAAAATTTGGACGTGCTGCCAGTACACAAATCCCGAAGTTCCTAAGTTAGGAACTGCCCGAGCAAAAGCGACTCGAAAATGGTTTTCCACGCAAGCGTAGCCAAGAAGATTGAAAGTTTCTCCCGCGTTAAATTGTAATTTCTGAGTTGCTCCTAAAGTTGCAGAATCTGCGGGGGTTAACTTTAACCATGTCTTTTTGATAACCCACAGTAACTGCATTCCAGGCGGCGGGACTGGCAACTCGGCGCGATCGAATATGAGAATTTTTGCGCCTTTGGTGATGAGTACGTGTTTTTCGTATAAAAAGCCGGACTTTCCCACCGGAGAAATTGCATTATTTAGTTGAATGTTCAGGTGTCCGTCTTCTAACTCGTAGTCGCTAATTTGATAAATTTTCCCGGCTGGTATGTCCGCTTTTTGCTGCGGGTTGAGATTGCTCGCGGGCAGTGTCCCGGCTTTGAATACGGTATCTCTGAGAGTAATTAACGTGAAGAATTGAGCGGGTGACTGAGAAGCAGGATTAACTTTGATGTTAATTGTTTGTTGGCCGATAACTTTGCCTGTCTTATCAGTTGCCCTCACCTGCAGTGTGCGAGTTCCTGCGCTATCGAATCCTTTTTCTAAACTGATGTTCCAAATGCCTCTAGAGAGATTTATCCCCACATTCAGCGCATTTGAGCCTTCTGCTGCTGAAATCGCTGCCACTAGATTTTTGTCAAAACTGCCAACTAAGACAGCAGATCGATTTGCCTCAATTTCTCGCGGGCCTAAGTAACTCAAAATAATGTTGTTGGTTGTCATTATATATCCCTCTACCTACTTAGTTATTCAGCTAAAGCAAGGATAACTTCTGATTTTATCAAACACAATGACCCGAACCAGGACAAAATCGCCCCTAGATTCAGCCTACGGGCGGTTAATGCCTTTTCCAGCATAAGTTTTTAATTATTGGGGCGAGTTGCGCCACACATCTAACTTTAGACGCAGACTAAGCACATTAACCGAATATATTGCTGGTTGAGCGGATTTGTGGTGCAAGTTTTGAGGGAAGGAATTTAGTTCGAGTAGTTTGCTTCCCCCTGTACCCTTGACCCCTCACTTGCTGAGTCAATCGATTTTAGATTTTAGATTTTAGATTTTAGATTTTAGATTTTAGATTTTAGAATTGACCCCACGGATGAATGCGGGGGCTTGTATCCTGGATGCTTTCGGTCAGGACTTAGGAAAAAAACCCGGTTCCTAGGAGAATATTGCCTATAGGAACGAGGCATCTAGTAAGAAACCGGGTTTTTAGCCGTTTGGTGCATCCAGGAAGGTTAGTGCGATCGCCTAAACTTCGACTAAACTATGGTGACAAGAATATCTTGAGCGTGAGTGTCAACTTTCATGGTTTCGCCCTCATAAACTTGAATGATTTTGCCGGTACCGTCGATGACGAAAGTAACGCGCTTGGCATAATCGCCTTTCTCGACATCGTAAGCTTTGGTAATCGTGCCATCAACATCTGCTAATAGCTGGAAAGGCAAACCGTATTTCTCTGTGAACTTTTGGTGCGATTCCTCGTTGTCTCGGCTGACACCGAGAACTACTATATCTTTGCCCTTGTATTCTTCATGGGCTGCTTTGAAGCTTTGGGCTTGTCTGGTGCAGCCTGGGGTGTCATCTTTCGGGTAGAAATACAAGATTACGGTTTTACCGGCGAATTGGGACAGGGAGACTGTGTTGCCGTTAGTGTCTTTGGCGGTAAACTGAGGGGCAGCGCACCCAACTGGTAAAGTCATAGTTTTGTTTCCCTTGTTTGGTTTTTCTTGCAGTTCCTCAACTTATTTTAGTTGGTTCTGTCGCTTTGCAAGAGGCCTTTGTTAAAAATCGCGATCGCCCCCAACTCCGTGACGTTAAGCTTTACTGCATTTAACTTGCACCTAAGATGCGGGCTAAGAGTGCCTGTTACACGCATAGTTTCAATACTGAGATCTTGCACCTTTGTCAATAATCCTTTGTGGAACAGGCAAGATGCCTGTTCCACAAAGAGTTGATTTTCTTGTTGAACAGGCATCTTGCCTGTTCAAGGAGAATAGTGCAAGATGTGAGAATAGACATCTGCTAAAAAGCAGATGTCTAATTGAATGTTCGCGGGTTCTACACACCAACCGGTTGACCAGCAGCGGCCATCATCGACGGATCGATCGCAATTCCTAAACCTTCTGCGACTTGGCGGCCGTAATTCGGATCGGCGCGGAAGAAATGGCACAGTTGGCGCATCTGAATCTCCGGTTTAGCTGCACTCAAACTTTCCACAATGTTAGCGATAAGCCGCTGCTGTGCGTCGGGTTTCATCAAGCGATAGAGGTCTCCTGCTTGGGTGTAATCGTCATTGCCCTTACGGTGATCGTAGCGATCTACTTTGACATTTCCTAAGTCCCAAGCTGGGTCAGCATAGACCGAGTTTTGCTTCGGCGCGTCCTCGTGGCTGTTGGGTTCGTAGTTGGGCCCGCTACCACCGTTGTTACCCGGTGCCATTGCGCCATCCCGTTGATAGTGCATCACGGGACACTTTGGTTGATTGACGGGCAATTGCTGATAGTTTGCACCGAGACGGTAGCGTTGAGCATCTGCATAAGACATGATGCGAGATTGCAGCACTTTGTCTGGAGAGAAGCTAATACCTGGAACGACATTAGAAGGAGAAAATGCCGCCTGTTCTACCTCCGCAAAAAAGTTTTGTGGATTGCGATTGAGTTCAAGAATTCCCACGTCAATTAACGGAAACTCTGAGTGCTTCCACACTTTTGTCAAGTCAAAGGGGCTTTCGCGATACTCTGCAGCCTGGGCCTCGGTCATTACTTGAATGCAAAACCGCCACTTGGGATAATTACCTTGGTCGATCGCCTCAAACAAGTCGCGAGTCGCATGATCGGGGTCTTCGCCTTTGATCTGCGTCGCTTCTTCGGCGGTGAAATTTTCAATACCTTGCATGGTTTTGAAGTGGAATTTGCACCAAACCCGTTCTCCTCGATCGTTGATTAGGCTGAAGGTATGGCTGCCAAAACCGTCCATGTGGCGGTGGTTTTTCGGCGTACCGCGATCGGAAAACAGAATTGTCACCTGATGCAAAGCTTCTGGACTCAGCGACCAGAAATCCCACTTCGCGTCAGGATCTTTGAGATGCGTTTGGGGATGGCGCTTTTGCGTGTGGATCAAATCAGGGAATTTGAGCGGATCGCGGATGAAGAAAACAGGGGTGTTATTGCCTACTAAATCCCAGTTGCCTTCTTCGGTATAGAACTTCATCGAAAAACCTCTGGGGTCGCGTTCGGCATCCGCTGAACCTTGTTCGCCGCCTACGGTAGAGAAGCGCAGGAGAACCTGAGTTTCTTTGCCAACTTCTGAGAATAGCTGAGCTTTGGTATAGCGAGTAATGTCATGGGTGACGGTAAACGTGCCAAATGCAGCGGCTCCTTTTGCATGGACAACGCGCTCAGGAATGCGTTCCCGGTTGAAGTGAGCCAGTTTTTCCATCAGGTGAAAATCCTGCATGAGGATAGGCCCGCGTTCACCTGCTGTCAAGGAATTCTGGTTATCTGCAACCGGAATTCCGCTAGCGGTTGTCAATGTTTTGTCTTCTGTCATATTGGGTAAATTGATTGCTGCATCCTAAGTATTCTATACCTTTCTGGGACCCAGGTGTTTCTGCGGAGGTAATTCTCATATCGGCGACTGTGTGTTAAATTATTAGTGTGTTTTCAAAATTTCATGACTCAATTAAAACTAAGTTCTCAATAAAATATGATTGATTTCTACACTGTGATTGTCAGAAAAAGTGCTGATTATTGGGTTTCTCTGTGTTTGGAAAATGGATTAGTTGGACAAGGCAATACTCCAGAACAATCTATTGACAAACTCAAACAAGCCATTGAGTCATTTTCCGAAGTATATGAAGCAGAGTCTGATGTTTATCTCAGCCCTCTTTCTATTAATAAATTACACGAGTTTCTGATTTTAGAAGATGCAGAAGCCTCAGACAGTTATGAATTAAGGAAAGTTTATGCCTAAAAACATTCCATCTTGAAAACCTAAAGCATTAATTAAGATTTTAGAAGAAAACTGATGTCAGTTTTACCGAGAGGGTAAAGGAGATCATTGTTTGTATATGCGTGAAATTGAAGGCAGAAAAAGGATTGTTCCAATTGATATGGGTGCTGGGGAAATGTCACCGGCTTATGTGTTGCGGAGTTTCAGGCAATTTGGGTTTACAGATCCCGAAATTGAGGAGATGATTAGTTAAGTCCGCATTAATATGCTCCTTGGTTGGCTGTTGCAACATTGGGAGTAGTCGTCTTGGCAACTCAGAAAAACGATCGCCTAAAATGGCTTTTACAGCCAAACTCGTCTAACCTGTCCTAAAATAGAAGAGACATCCTATATTAATTCCCTACCATGTCGATCGCCGTCATTAAAGAACATATCGAAATCACTCCAGGAATCTGTGGGGGAAAACCTCGTATCGCCGGACATCGCATCCGAGTTCAGGATATAGTTGTTTGGCACGAACAAATGGGAATGTCACCAGACGAAATTCTGTATCACTATCCCAGTATTACTTTATCTGACATCTATGCAGCTTTAGCCTATTATCACGATCGTCGAGATGAAATTCGCTCTGCAATTGAAGCAGATGCAGAATTTGCCAGCCAATTGAAAGCTCAAACCCCATCGCTATTGCAACAAAAATTAAAAAATCGTCAGCATGGCTAAGATAAAATTTCATCTTGACGAAAATATAACTCTTGCCATAGGAAATGGATTGCGAAGACGGGGAATTGATGTCACCACAACTCCAGAACAAGGAATGATCGGGCAATCCGACGAACAACAATTAGCATTTTCCCTGTCTCAAGAGCGAGTGATTTTTACCCAAGATACGGATTTTTTAAGACTGCATCAGGCAGGTTTGTCTCACGCGGGTATTGTTTACTGTCCGCAAACCAGTAAATCGATTGGGGAAATTTTGCAAGGATTAGTATTAATTTGGGAGGTACTAAATGCTGAAGAAATCAACGGTCGTTTGGAGTATTTGTAAAAATAGGCGATCGGCACTTGCCACCTGAGTATTAATCTTACCTAAGTTTCGGATCTTTTGACCCGCTGTCATATTTGGGTAGATGTTTCAAAACTCGACTTAGACTCTAAATCTGTAACAATTAAAAATATAGTACCTAGTCAAAAGTTCTCGCAATGACTTTTATCCCATCCGAAGCGTTTAAATCTATTAGTTATCCCAGTCGCACTGTCAAAAGAGCCGATCGCGCCGTCCGCTGTTCCCCTTTTCAATTACACTTCTTCCAGACCATCCGCGATAACAGTGTTTTCCTAAGTGCGATCGCCTCAAATTCCGGTGTCGAAAGCGGCTACACCCGATCGCCCGTATCCGAACTCGTAGCCGAAAACTCCCTGCTGTGGCTGATTCAAGTCGGCGTGTTGCGGCGGGAAGTAGACGGACAAGGGATTACCGACAGTTTTCGCCTCACGCCCCTGGGCCGCCAACTCGTGGAAAAATGGGAACAGCAAGGACAGGGAGTGCCGGCCGCGTCATTGTGCGATCGCATGGGAAATGCCGTTAGCCGCGGGTTGGGACTATTTCTCTGAGGGCTTTTCATTTGCCCTAGTCCGACAGTCCGACAGGGAATGAATTCCCTGTCTCATAGCAAAAGTCGGTTTTAACCGACTGCAAGTCTCAATTTAACTAGATGTTGAGTTTCGCATTGCACGGTAATCAACCTCCTCAGTCCTCTTGCAGAGGACTTGCGCTATGAGACAGGGATTTCAATCCCTGTCGGACTCGCCGTCAAACGAGTTAGACCGCGATCGCACCATAGCAGTTTTTGAAGAACCGGGCGATCGCATCCCCGTTCCAACCTTTGCCGAATCCTTCAATCTCACCGTCGGTGAAATGTTCAGTTGGCTGACTCAGTAGCGCCACCTCGATTTATGAATGATTTAACCGCAGAGGGCGCAGAGGGCGCGGAGGAGGGAGAAGAGAGCTCACCCTACGGATTTGCTTCGATCTAATGTGCGGTCGATCGCTTATAATAGAATATCTGGCTGTCAGCTCTTCAAGGACGAGAGAGGACTTGCGTTCCTCACTACAAACTTAATTATGATTATTTAACCGGACTTGATATCATCTCTCAAATAACCGCGAACTACTAACAACTAACTACATAAAAAGTTTGTCAAAAATGGAAGCTAAATCTTACAAAGACACGGTAAACCTGCCCAAAACCAAGTTTGATATGCGCGCCAACGCCACCAAGCGCGAACCAGAATTGCAACAATTTTGGACTGATCGAGAAATCTACGATCGCCTCTCGGAAAATAACCCAGGCGACTTGTTCATCCTGCACGACGGGCCCCCCTACGCCAACGGACAACTCCACATCGGCCACGCCCTCAACAAAATCCTCAAAGACTTTATCAACCGCTACCAAATGCTGCGCGGCAAAAAAGTCCGCTACGTGCCCGGTTGGGATTGTCACGGATTGCCGATCGAACTTAAAGTATTGCAGAACATGAAATCGGAGGAGCGGCTAAATCTTACCCCGATCGAACTCCGCCGAAAAGCCTCCGCCTTCGCGCAGCAAACAATGGAACAGCAGCGCGAATCCTTCCAGCGCTACGGCGTCTGGGGCGACTGGAAACACCCGTATTTAACTCTGAAACCCGAATACGAAGCCGCCCAAATCGGCGTTTTCGGTCAAATGGTGCTCAAAGGCTACATCTACCGCGGCTTCAAACCCGTTCACTGGAGTCCGAGCTCGAAAACAGCCCTCGCCGAAGCCGAACTCGAATATCCCGAAGGCCACACGTCGCGCAGCATCTACGTCGGCTTCCACGTGAAAAAATTGTCAAAATCTTTGCAACAGAAGCTCAAGCGCTATATGCCGAGCCTCTGGGCGGCGATTTGGACGACTACCCCCTGGACAATTCCGGCCAACTTGGCGATCGCAGTCAATCCCGAACTAACTTATGCGGTGGTGGAACCGCCGGCAAATTCCCACATCGCACAACAATTTATGTTAGTAGCTGTCGATGCGGTCGATCGGCTGTCGGCAACTTTTAACACTCAATTAAAAATACTCGCCACCTTCAAAGGCAAAGAATTAGAAGGTTGCAGCTACAAACACCCGCTGTTCGATCGCGAAAGTCCGATCGTTGCCGGCGGCGACTACATTACCGCTGATTCCGGGACGGGATTGGTGCACACTGCACCGGGCCACGGACAAGAAGACTTTATCGTCGGAAAACGCTGCGGTTTGCCAGTTTTAACACCCGTAGACGAGAACGGAAATTTCACCGCAGAAGCCGGACAGTTCGCAGGTTTAAATGTCCTCGGAAACGGCAATGCCGCAGTCATTGATGCCCTTGCCGAAGCAAATTGTTTGATTAAAGAGGAAAGTTACGCTCACTCTTATCCTTACGATTGGCGCACGAAAAAGCCGACTATTTTTCGGGCGACGGAACAGTGGTTTGCCTCCGTTGAAGGGTTCCGAGATGAAGCCTTAAAAGCGATCGCCGGTGTGAATTGGATTCCCGCCCAAGGGGAAAATAGAATCACGGCAATGGTAAGCGATCGATCGGATTGGTGTATTTCTCGCCAGCGGACTTGGGGCGTTCCCATTCCCGTATTCTACGACGAAGAAACCAACGAACCGCTGTTAAATGAAGAAACGATCGCCCACGTGCAAGCCATCTTTGCAGAGAAAGGTTCCGATGCTTGGTGGGAATTGTCGATCGATGAATTGCTGCCGGAATCTTACCGCAATAACGGCCGCACTTACCGCAAGGGAACCGACACGATGGATGTGTGGTTTGACTCCGGTTCTTCTTGGGCCGCAGTTGCCAAAGGTCGATCGGAATTGAAATATCCAGCCGATATGTATTTGGAAGGTTCAGACCAACACCGCGGCTGGTTTCAATCCAGCTTGCTGACCAGTGTAGCAACTAACGGCGTTGCTCCTTACAAAACCGTTTTGACTCACGGTTTTGTGCTGGATGAAAAAGGCCGCAAGATGAGCAAATCTGAAGGAAATGTCGTCGATCCGGCAGTCGTAATTAAGGAATATGGAGCCGATGTTTTGCGGTTGTGGGTGTCTTCGGTAGACTACTCGGCAGATGTGCCTTTGGGCAAAAACATTCTCAAACAGCAGTCGGATGTTTACCGCAAAATACGCAATACAGCTAAGTTTTTGCTGGGCAATTTGCACGACTTCGATCCGGCCAAAGATGCCGTTGCTTACGAAGAATTGCCGGAACTCGACCGCTATATGCTGCACAGAATGGGCGAAGTATTTGCGGAAGTCCAAGATGCTTTTGAAAGCTTCCAATTTTCCCGATTTTTCCAAACAGTGCAGAATTTCTGCACGGTGGATTTGTCGAATTTTTACTTGGATATTGCCAAAGACAGGCTTTACATCAGCGCGACAGATACCCTTCGCCGTCGCAGTTGTCAGACGGTGATTGCAATTGCTGTGGAGAATTTAGCAAGGGCGATCGCACCTGTTTTGTGTCACATGGCTGAGGATATTTGGCAGTACCTTCCCTATCCGACTCCTTACAAGTCAGTATTTGAAGCCGGCTGGGTGCAAATTGATGCAAAATGGCACAATCCAGAATTGGCTACTCGCTGGCAGTATTTGCGACAAGTGCGCGGCGAAGTTAACAAGGTTTTGGAAAAAGCCCGGATTGAAAAGGCGATCGGTTCTTCTTTGGAAGCTAAGGTTTTGGTGTACGTTCCCGATGTTGAGAAAAGGCAGCAATTGCAAGCTTTGAATCCCAGCAGCGAAGAATTGGTGAATTATGTGCGATCGCAAAATTCAGTCATCGAGTTAGCCGCAGAGGAGAAAGCAAAAGCAGCACAAGATAAACAGGAAGAACAAGCGGCAAAAGTTGCTAAAGTCTTGACAGAAAACACAGTTTATGTTGAGGCGGAAACGATCGCAGAAAAGAGCGATCGATCTTCTGCGATCGTACAGTATTCTGCCCCTGAACCGTCGGCTTTAGATTGGCAGCAAATCTTAGATCGAAGCGTCCAGTTTGTGGCGGATCTGCCAGAATACGCGGGCAACTTTTTTACAGAATACCAAAAAGTTTTGGTAACACTTGGGCTGTTAGCCTCTGTGTTGATAACTGGCAGAGTAACGCTGGCGATTTTGGATACGATGAATCAGATTCCGGTATTGGGAAGCCTATTGGAAATCATCGGCATCTTATTTACAATCTGGTTTGCTTTCCGTCACTTGTTGTTTGCCGCCAACCGTCAAGAAATTGCCGAACAAATTGATTCGCTGACAGCAGATGTGGTAGGGCGGACAACAGCGCTTGTACTTGCAGAAACAAAGGCAATGGTACTCGCACCGGCATTGGATACAGCGCTTGTGCTTGTAGAAACACAGGCGATCGCACAAACAGCCCCAGCCGAAAAAGTGTTTGTAGAAACACCTGAAATCCCGACAGCAGAATTAGTTGCGATCGAGCCCAAACCAGAAATTCCTGCTGAAATAGCTGTAACCCAGCATTCTACAATGACCGGCAAGGGTGTAGACGAACTGCGGTATTTGTTCATTACTTCGGAAGTGGAACTGGTAGAATCGAATGCAATTCTGCAAGAATTGCCGTACAGTTATCAGTCTCCAGAGTTGGCGATTGGTGTAGTGAAAGCAGACGGGGAAAAGTGCGATCGTTGCTGGAACTACTCTACTCACGTCGGAGAGTCGATCGAACATCCGCTAATTTGCGAACGCTGCGTGTCCGCAGTAGACGGCAAATTCTAGCCGTAGGCTGCGCTTCGGGAAAAATTCTTGAGTTTGTGGTTGCAACATTCAGCCCGAAGCGCACCTTACAATAACTTCATTTACTTATTTCTGATTAAAAAAACGGCAGACGATTTCACCAGGGTTGTTTTGTCCAAACGCCAAAACAGTTCCATTTTTCTTAACTGTAGTGCGATCGCGGCAATTGTAGACTTCTAGAGGCTGTTTCACTCCGTCAACACTCAGAATTACCCTGTATTCCCAATAATTTTTTGCACTGCGTTTGATATCGACAATGCAAATCTCGCTTCCTTGATAATTGCGGCATACAGAGGCCTCAGCAGGAAGCGCGACCCAGAAAAAAAATATTAATAACAAAAAGTAGCAAACACATTTCATCATCTGCGATCGCCTTTTCCTTTACGCTACTCCGAACCCAGTATGCGGACGCTTGTAAGGTGGATGCAACCCCAACACAATATCATCCTCAGACACTCCCATCTCCACAAATTCCCGTGCAATATCCACTTCTGTCATATTGCGCTGAATCCAAATTTTGCTATCCTTGATATCCAAATGAATGAAACAGTTGTATATCCGCTTTAGTCCCTCCCAGCCAACATCTAGTAACTGATAGTGGTCATGTTCCCCATCAAAAACAAGCTGGCATTCAACGTCTGGATTAGGCTTTTCTCTCGTTGCTTGTTGAGTTAGCAATTTGCGGATACACTGGCGGTAATGCTCTACTCTTTCCATTCCACAATTACCTCCTTTTGCGGATCGTAAACGACGAGTTTAAGTTGATACACATTGACCGCTTCTTGTATAAATGGCTCTTGAAAAAACGAGTCAAAAGTATCAAAGGGTACTGCTAGATACAGTGTTCTGTCCGGTTCTTTGATTTGTAAGGCAAGCCGATAATTCAAAAATTGACCCAAGGCGAGATGAAAGTCAGTAATTGCAGAGTTGTTGAGAAAGCTTTTAATTTCAACAGCAATTTTTTGCCCTAATTTTTCCGCCGCCAAAATCTTCTCTGCGGCTAAATCAATCTCAAACTTAACACCCTGAATTTTGACGATCAGCGGATCTGCGGTGATTTCCCACTCCTCCTTCTGAAGCGCTTTTTTTACAGCATCGTGAAATAAATCTCTAGCAGCCATTTCTCCCTCATACAGCTTCTATATCTATCTTATAGCAGCCAAAGCGCGCAAGCTGCCGCGATCGCCCTCAAGTGGCGACATCGTAAGATAGCTGAACCATACCAGAACTGTATGTCTGACATCCAGTTAACTGCAAAGCTTTAGTATTTATGGGATTAGTAAATAAAGGAATTCCCTCGCCTAAAATAATCGGGTGCACCGAGAGAATTACTTCGTTGACAAAGTTTTGATTGAGGAAATCGCGAATCAGCAGAGAACCTCCCACCAACCAAATATTCTTGCCCTCAAGCAAGCGCAAATCATTGACAAAACTCTCTAATTTTTTTACCACTTCGACATCAGAAGTTGCTTGTAAATCTAGATTTTTCGTAAAAACATAACTCTTTTTTTCCTTGTACGGATACTCGCCAAAAGTTAGAACTTGTTCGTAAGTTTTCCGACCCATGAGAACCGTATCGATGCTATCTAAGAATTTAGTATAACCGTAATTTTGGTCTGTAAACAGCCAGTCAATATCGCCGTTCGATCGCGCGATATAACCGTCCAGACTAGATGCAATGTATAGTACAATCTTTCGCATGGCAACACCGAGGTTTTTGGGGCTATTGGGGCGAATATAGCCCCAGTCACCTTAATTTTAAATGATTTAGCGTCCTGACGGTAACTTGAGTTCGATACCCAGTTTGTTGCTGACATCGATCGCCTTATCAGCAAAATCAGTCATGCCTGCGATCGGAATTGCGATCGCAGTTACCGCCGCTACAATAGCTGTTAACCTTTTATTTAATTTAGTTTTATTCCATTGGCTTTCCGGTTTCTTAATTTCCGCTTCGACATCTTCAAGATCAATAATTATCCCCTCGCGGATGTCTTCGGGAAACTGCTCGGCGGTTTCACGCATCGAAGAAATCAGTTTCAGGATTTCTGCCGTATTGGCGTTATTGTTTTGGTTAAATTGGCTATTACTAACTTGGGCGTTGTCGCGGCCGATAACACCGGAAACCTTAGCGTTTTCTAGGTTGTTGGCTTGCGAATTATCAACTTTATCGCCTCCAACTTTATCACCTCCAACTTTATCACCGCCAACATTATCGCCTTGACCGTATTGATGAATAGTATTAGACATGGGGGTATTTTCTGCTGTAGACTTATATTTTAGTTGTAACAGTTGACTGCTGTGTAGTGACAACATCGCATAAGTTTGCCCATCGTCGTCGCTGAATTCGACTTCGTAAACTTCTGGAGCTAAAACCTCGACGATCGTACCCACTTGACCTGCGAGTAAATTAGCATCGGGTAAATCTTCTTTGATGGCAACAACATCGAGTAATTGTAACTTGACGATCGCCTTTACCATAATTTACCTCCGAATGTAACAGCTAGTGAGTCGGGGGAACGTTTCTGTAGAACGGACAATCCAAGTGCTGCGAATTGTTGCGGTGTTTCCATTGCGGGTTAGGGGGAAATCGACCAGATAGCGTTGACCGTATTCATCTTGGCTGGAGGAGATGGCATCATATATTTGAATCGCTTCTAACAGGATAAATTCCAGTTCTTCGGCATCTTCAGCACTTAACCCTAGGATAGCAAGAAATAACCGAGCTTTGTGTTTTCCCCGATCGTGCTGGACGTTCAAGCTATAGTCCCGAAGTTTGTGAATATCAATAAACGCAGCTTCAGCGTTGGGGAGTTTCATTGGAATTGCCCATTATCTTGTCGCCTTGAATTCGATCGCCCCCAAAGTTATCGCCGCGCCCGTTTTGATGAGTTGTTTTAGAACTGCGATCTAGATTGTTTTGATGAACGTGAATGTTAATTCCAGGATAACCGTCTTCTGTATAGTCTAAATCTCGATCGCCCATTTGCTTTCTGCGCCGAAGTTCGATCGGCTCATACCCATCCAGCAACAGCCGCAAATTCCGACGCGTTTTAAGTTTGCCGATCGCAACCTCAGTCTGGCCCATCTCCTCCAGCCCTAGCAATTCATCATAATCCAGCGGATCGGCATCGGGACGATCGGGAACCGGCACCCATTGACTGATTTCTAGATTGGCAAAAGAATTGTGGATTTTGGTAAACGTATCGCGAATCATGCTGAGGAAAGAACGCCGCGTCGATTCCCGCCCGCTAACGGCAATAAAGATTTTCTTATCTTCCGGGTCAGATTTAATCCGGGCGATGTTGTACACCTCAGCGCCTTCCCTGTACTCCAGCATAACCCCCGTCCGCCAGTGGGTGCAGTTGTGGATTTTCTCGTGGGTGAGGACGATGAAGCGCGAGAGGATGCTGTCGGGGAGGATGCGGTAGTGATATTGAAATTCCAGGGTTTCGCCTTGGAGTTCGGTGTTTTCCGGTTGTTCTTTGGGCAAGATGCCGGGGATGAGGAAAGTCGGCGCGGGACAATGGCTGACGGGGAAGCAGAGTTCAAATTCGCCCATCAACTCGGTGAGGCAGTGGTAGCGGCGGCTGGGATATTTATTTGAGTCGAGGATGCGGCTGAGGTCGGCGTAGGTGAGAATGCCTTTGGTTTTGACTTTGAGTGCGTCGTCGCTGAGGAGGGCATAGATGCCTTCAGTCACCCAGTGGGGATTGAGGATGTTGGTGTTTTGCAGGATCGGGTGTTCGCGGAAGTTGAGGACAATGCCCAGGTTGTGCAGCAGTCCGATCAGTTGGGTTTGGTCGGTTTCTTCCCAGATGTTTTCTTTGGCGCAGATGGTGGCGTATTCGCTGATGCTGATGATGTCTTGGTCCAGGTTTTCCAGGCGCTGCTTGACTTGGAACCAGCTTAGCGGCAAAAGATCGTAGACTTCTTTGAGTTCGGAGATTTCGGTGTGGATGGCGCTGCGGAGTTCGTCGATTCCGGTTCCGCTTTGGCAAGAGGTTTCGATAATCGCTTTGATGTTGGGATATTTGTCGCGCAAGGCTTTGCGGTTGAGATCCAGGGGTTGTTCGTCGCACTTGTTGCCGACGAGGATGACGGGGGAGGCGTCGCCGAAGCTTTCGATCAGTTTCAGCCAGTATTCGAGGCGGTTTTCGTCTTCGCTGGTGCGACAGTTGCACACCAGCAGGTAGAGGCTGCGTTTGGTAAGGAAAAATTGGTGGGTGGCGTGGTAGATTTCTTGTCCGCCGAAGTCCCAGACGTTGAGTTTGACTTGTTTGGTGTTGATTGTAATTTTCCAGTCTGTGATGTTGAGTCCGTCGGTTTGGGGCTCGTTGGGGTTGTATTTTTTGTCTGTGAGGCAGTTGATCAGGGAGGTTTTGCCGACGCTGCCTTGCCCGACGAGGAGGACTTTGGCTTCGTTGAGGGGGAGAACTTCGCCGCTGCGGAGTTGGCGGAGGTAGTTGAAGATGGCGGCGGGAGTACCGGGTTCTTCTCTCAGGTTGGCAGGCCCCAGAACTTCTGGAGAAATGGGCAGGGGATTGCTGCGGAGGTCGAGTTTTTCAAGTTTTGGCAGTGTTTCCCAGCATTCCGGAATCTTTTCAATCTGATTGTTTCTGAGGTCAAGCTGTCTCAGATTCGACAGTTGCCCGAGATCCTCTGGGATGGAGGTAATCTGATTGTCACTGAGGTCAAGCCCTGTCAGATTCGACAGTTGCCCGAGATTTTCTGGGATGGAGGTAATCTGATTGCTACTGAGGGAAAGCCGTGTCAGATTCGACAGTTGCCCGAGATCCTTTGGGATTTGGGTAATTTGATTGTTACTGAGGACAAGCAGTTTCAGATTAAACAGTTGGGCGATCGCTTCTGGGATTTGGGTAATCTGATTTTTATTGAGGACAAGCACTGTCAAATTAAACAGTTGGGCGATCGCTTCTGGGATTTGGGTAATCTGATTTTTATCGAGCTGAAGCCATGTCAAATTTAACAGTTGGCCGAGATCCTCTGGGATTTGGGTAATCTGATTCCAACTGAGGGAAAGCTGTGTCAGAAGAGACAGTTGCCCGATCGCTTCTGGTATGGAGGTAATCTGATTTCTACTGAGGTCAAGCCCGCTCAGAAGAGACAGTTGGCCGATCGCATCTGGGATGGAGGTAATCTGATTCCAACTAAGGTCAAGCTGTGTCAGAAGAGACAGTTGCCCGAGCGCTTCTGGGATTTGGGTAATCTGATTGTCACTGAGGTAAAGCTGTGTCAGAAGAGACAGTTGCCCGATCGCTTCTGGGATTTGGGCGATTGGATTGTGACTGAGGGAAAGCCTTGTCAGATTCGACAATTGGCTAATCGCCTCTGGGATTTGGGTAATCTGATTCCAACCGAGGTCAAGATCTCTCAGATTCGACAATTGGCTAATCGCCTCTGGGATTTGGGTAATCTGATTGCGACTGAGGTCAAGCTGTGTCAGATTGGACTGTTGGGCGAGTGCTTCACAAAGCTTTGCTAACGCATCTGGGATTTGAGTTATCTGATTATCCCAGAGGACAAGCTCTGTCAGATTCGACAGTTGGGCGATCGCTTCTGGAATTTGGGCGATCGGATTGTGACTGAGGTTAAGCTGTGTCAGATTGGACAGTTGGCCGATCGCCTCTGGAAGTTCTGTTAAACCAATACTGGTTAAATTTAAACTCTTTAATTGCTTCATTTCCAGCAGCAATTCTGGTATCGTTCCGAATGGATTGCCACTGAGGTCAATTGATCGCAAATTTCCCAGCGATCGCACTTCCTCCGGCAGTGCGCTTAATTGATTCGTAATTGGCTGCGGAGTCCATTTACCATCAACACCGCTCCATTGATTTGCCTCCCCCAACACCAGCATCTCAAGCTGCGTGCACTTGCCAATCTCCGGCGGCAATTCCTCCAAGTCGAGCCCCGACAAATCCAGTTGGGTCAATTTTTCCTCGGCTGCTTGGTCAATTCGCCGCACTGCTTCCTCTCGCGTCATGCCCTTTGTCTCTCGGTAGGATTCATTTTATTGTGGCAGGATTTTTCGCTTGGTGGGGGGGAATTATCGCCCGTACTCTTGAACCACAAAAACCGGATGACTCAACCCAAGCTGATTCTGCTTTTTGATGCGAATCAGGCGATCGAACAGCCAATCAACATCCTGAACATAGGCATGAAGAATAGTAACTTGTCCTAAGTAATCTCGATCGTCTTTACACACAATAATTCCTGCATGATGTTCACCACGGTGTAGCGCCACAAAATCATCGCGATTGAAGCTAATTACCGCCCGATTTTGTTCAGTAGCAAATCGGAGAACTTCGTCATCAGGAATCCCTTGATTGGCTTGACCAGCATCATAGGAAGTTAAAACATCACAGTCAAGGCTACGCAAATGCTCGACCATTGCGATCGGGAAATTTTCACTCTTAATACAGCCTCACCCTTTCAATCATCGGTTTGATGAGAAACAATAATGCGATCGATTTCTTCCCGGTGGCGATCGTAATAACGCCAAGCATTCTCTAAATCGCGATCCGACAAACCTGGATAATTCCGAAGTAACTCAGCCTCATGGGCCCCCTGTTGGTGAAGCGAAACCAGTGTCCAAACAGGAATGCGGGTGTTGCGAATTCGGGCATTTCCGCCACAGACTCCAGGCGTACTCTGAATCGCCCTAGCTGAGAGTTTTTCTTGGAATAGCAAATTCTCTTCAGGTGTCAGCGACTCAATGACTTGAATTAAGGAGTCAACCAACTGAATGTTCATAGCTGGTAATTTACAGAATATATAATAGTGCGATCGCTCAAACTATCATAGCAAAATTCCCCAACACCAACCTCTCAAGCAGAGCGCACTTGCCAATCTCCGGCGGCAATTCCTCGAACTCTGCCAAATCCAATTCTGTCTGGCCCTCATCCGCAGCTTTGTCGATTAACTGCAACAACTCCTCTCGCGTCATATTCTTTATCTCTCGGTAGTCTTAATTTTATTGCGACAGGATTTTGTGGTTGGTGGGGAAAGCTAGAAAGCTATAATAAATAAGCAACCCAAACATACAGATTTTATGTCCACTATTGAGCAAATCGAAGCCGCCATCCTAAAACTGCCAGCCAGTGACTATCAAAAACTGGTGCAATGGCTGCTAGATTTAGACTATCAACGCTGGAGCGAACAGCTCGAACAAGACATCATTGGCGGTAAACTAGACACTCTGGCACAAGAAGCACTAGCTGATTTTGAAGCAGGGCAATATCGGGCAATCTAATGCACTATACAACCCGCCGCTTTTGGAGTTGCTACGCTGCACTGCCAGAAAATGTGCAATCCACTGCCGATCGCGCTTACGAACTCCTCAAAGTCGATCCCAACCACCCATCTTTACACTTCAAAAAAGTTGGCAAATACTGGTCAGTTCGAGCTGGGCAAAGTCATCGAGCTTTGGGTACAGAAGTCAAGCAAGGAATTCTCTGGTTCTGGATTGGTACTCATGCAGAATACGACAACTTAATTAATTAGTAAAAATCAAGTATCTTTTGTCTTTTGGTGTGTCTCACCCTTTCAATCATCGGTTTGATGATAAACTATAATGCGAGCGATTTCTTGGCGGTGGCGCTCGTAATTAGTTTGTGGCTTAGTGGCTAGAAATACACAGAAAAATAGGGTTTATGACGGCTGCGTCTGATACTTACTTCCTTAAACTTTAGCTAATCTCAATATAAACACATAATAAACCTCAATCTCATGTTTTTTACCAACAGATGACAAAGGGTGCTACGCTTGGGATAGGAAGTTATTTGTTTATGAACCAAATTAAACGTGTTGCCATAGTGGGAGGAACCCACGGAAACGAACTCACAGGAATTTACCTCGTGAAGAAATTCGATCGCGCGCCAGAGTTAATTGGGCGATCGACTTTTGAAACTATGACTCTGCTAGCCAACCCCAAAGCTTGCGAAATCGTGACACGTTACGTCGATATCGACCTCAACCGCTGTTTTCGACAGGAAGATTTAGAAAATCCCCATCTCTCCAGCTATGAAGCGCAGCGGGCGAAAGAAATCTACGGCATTTTTAGCTCAAAAAACACTCATCTGCCCAACTTAATTATCGATTTGCACAGCACCACGTCCAACATGGGGCTAACATTTATTCTCGCCAGCCATCATCCATTTAATCTGCAACTAGCAGCTTATTTAACCTCAGTGTATCCCCACCTCAAGGTACTCGCTTCTACAACCAAGAATCATGGTAGTCCTTTGCTGCGATCGCTTTCGGAATTAGGCGGTACGCTGGAGGTTGGTGCAGTCCCGCAAGGGGTATTAGATGCGTGTTTATTTCAGCAAACTGAGCAAGTTGTTAGCACGATCTTAGACTGCGTAGAAGCCTACAATCAAGGCACAATGCCTGCTGCCAATAATCCCCTGACTATTTATCACACCGTTGGGGCGATCGACTATCCCAGAAACGAGAACAGAGAAATTCAGGCAATGATTCATCCTCATCTGCAATCCAGAGATTATCAAGCCCTAAATCCCGGCGATCCGATGTTTTTGACCTTGGATGGTGAGTCGGTCTTGTATGAAGGTAAATCAACCGTTTATCCCATTTTCATTAACGAGGCTGCTTACTACGAAAAAGGAATTGCCATGTGTTTTACCCAAAAACTCACAGTCAGTCTTGAGTAGAAATTTAAAAATTATTCTTGAGAATTTTCAGGTGACAAAAACTCCTCTTTAGAAGCCGTAGTCAAAGAACGCAATTCCTTCCATATTTCCAAAGTGATAATACAGGTAATCAGCCACACCAAACCAGCCGTATAACCAGCAATAACATCGGTAGGCCAGTGAACTCCTAGGTAAAGCCGGCTCAAACCAATAGCAGCAATTAATACGACGGTCAAGCTGTAAATCGACCAGCGCTGCTTGGGAAAGCGGGAACCCAAAAAATATCCTAGCAAACCGTAAATAACCATTGAAATCATCGCGTGCCCGCTAGGGAAACTGTAAAATTTAACATCAACAACGCGCTCCCAAAGTTGAGGTCGAGCGCGGGCAAAAAGTTTTTTTAACAGTAAATTTAAACCGATCGCCCCCGCACCCGCGAACGCAATAGTTGTAGCTTCCGATCGGTGATTGCGCGCTACCAAAACAATACCCAACATCAGACAAATCACTAGCAGCAAGTTCGGCTCGCCCAAAAAGGTAAAGCCCAGCATTATTTGATCGCGCAGCGGAGTGTGCAATTTCCTCAGAGCTAGTAAAATAGAGGTATCGAAAGCGTAACTTTCTTTTTCCAACACCTCTTCGGCAATGGTGGCAAATCCCCACATAGCCAAAGCAGCAACAGCAAGCCCGGCCAGCCGAATTATCGAAATGAGCGATCGAATTTTAGAGCGCATTCTTGAATTAATTAAAAATTTTAAATTTCTAACTCAAAATAATACAACAAATATAGGAAACGAAAAAGCCTTACCGATCGTCTAGATTCTTAATCCCCTATATTCTGAATCATTAATTGATTTTTCACTACCCACCTCAGCTTTTACATCCAACGGGCGAATGACTATACTATCAAAAAAATACCTTTCTGCAATTTTGTTGACCGTGGGGTTGACAAGTCTGTCTAGCTGTGCGAACACAACCGGAGTTAATGCCCCGATCGCCGAAGCCCACACGATCGCCCAGCGTCTCGTCTCTTCCGCAGTCGCCCAAAAGCCGAACAACCCGCAATTCGGTCAGCCGATCGGCTGTACCCTAGGCAAAGACTGTTTTGTATTGCTGTATTTCGATCGAGAACCCGGCCCCACTGCCGTCGATTTTGGCTGCGGGCGTCAAACCTACGACGGGCACGACGGTACAGACTTTGCGATTCCCGACGCCAAAGCAATGGCAAAAGGAGTGCCTGTTATTGCCTCCGCAGCAGGCAAAGTTTTGCGATCGCGAGATGGTGTGGTCGATCGGCGTTTACAGAACGATACAGACAAAGCCAACATCGCAGGCACAGAATGCGGCAACGGCATGGTAATCGACCACGGCGCAGGCTGGGAAGCCCAATACTGCCACCTCCGCAAAGGCAGCGTTGCCGTCAAACCCGGTACGCAGGTACAAAAAGGCACTGTTTTGGGCATGGTGGGAAACTCTGGAATGGCATCTTTCCCCCACGTACACGTAACTTTTCGCTATCAAGGCAAACCCGTAGATCCGTTTGTCGGCCCCGACGCGAAGGTAGGCTGCAACATCGCCCGCAATCCAATCTGGGACAAGCCTCTAGACTATATTTCCACAGGTTTAATTCGGGCCGGTTTTGCCAATAAGCCACCCGATATCAACGCTGTCTGGGAAGGACAATTTTCAGAGACTAAACTCCCTGCAAACAGTCCAGCTTTGTTGTTTTGGGTGCAAAGTTACGGAGTGCTCAAGGGCGATCGGGAACAATACAAATTATTGGCACCCAACGGCACAACCATCGCCGATCAAACCAATGAAATTAAAGCCCCCAGCCGTACTTGGTTGGGCTATGTCGGCAAAAGAAACAGTACAAATTCTCCTCTGACTCCCGGAGTTTGGCGGGCCGAATACCGGTTGATGCGGGGCGATCGAGTTTTGGCAGAAGCCAAGCGAGAAGTAGAGTTGCGTTAGTCGCCAAGTTGTACGATCTTCTGATGTCAGTTCTTATTCATCTTTTCGCAACCTAGCAATTAAAAAAACTGCTGTCAAAGTCAAAGCCATGCCAAAACCCTGCATCAAAGTCAACCTTTCGCCCAAAAACACATAAGCACCGACAGTCCCAAACACCGGAATCAGCGTTAAAAATTGTGCAGCAATACTTGCCGAAATAGTTTTCAGCCCGACAAGGTAAAGCCAATAAGGCACGGCGTACTGGAGAATTCCAGAGGCGATCGCCAAACCCAAAATTGCCTGACTTCGAGCAAAATAAAACACTGTACTTTCCCCTGATGCCAACCAGCAAATCACAAGCACCAACATCAAACCAAAACTCTGCTGAATCGCAGTTAAAGGCAGTGCCGAAAGTTCCTGTACACCCCTACGCGACAGCACCGCATATACAGCAGCACAAACAGTACCCGCCACTACGAGCAAATCTCCTATTAGAGAACTCGCATTTAAATTGCTGTCAAATCCGACTGTCAAGATCGCACCAATAATGTTAAGACTAGAAAGCCATAACAAAGAAAATCCCACCGATTCTCCCAGAAATATCCAAGCAATAGAAATAACAATTGCAGGTTCTATCGCACCAATCAAAGTTGCATTGCTGGCACTCGTCCTTGCCAGTCCCAGCATACAAAAAATATATCCGAAACCGGGTTCCAACAATCCTGGCAATCCCAGAAATAGCAGTTTCCAAGCCTGTCGGCGGTCAAATAATTCGGGCAGTAATTCGCGTTTGCTGCCAGGGTGACTGAGGGTAACGATCCACAAAAGCGTAACGCTAGCCGTCAATTGCACTTCTACCAATTTTAGAGGAGGAATATATTCTAAAATTCCTTTACTCAGAACAGAACCCAGCCCCCAAAAAGCCGCTGACAAAATCATCGCGATCGCAGCTTTACTTTTTTGCGTAGCAAAAAATGATTTCAGCATAATTTTGAGCTTTCTTTCTCGCCTGCGATCGAATTAGTTGCCACCTCGAAAAAAAGCTATTCTAAAATTTGGTAAATCCTGGTAGCGTTGGGTTCTGAATAATTTAATTGTCAATGTATTGGCTGGCGGGTTTGGTTCCTGGCAGCTTCAAAAAATATTATTAGGGTGCTTTGGATGTGGACAATTTAGGGCAAATTGTCCCAAGCTTGAGCCACAATGTCGCTCAGCCATAGCCTCTGAGCAAAATCGAGCAGATTGTCGTCGGCGAGTACCTCAGCCTTCAACTCATCCAAAGACTGAGATCGCGATCGAGCTATTTGAATCACACCCGCGATCGCCGACGCCACCAATTCTTCATTCAGCGGCTGCTGTCGCAAAGCAATCATTTCTTGAGGATTCGTAGGAATGGGATAATTCATAGGATTGCATACCGAAGGGAGTAGATGTTCAGCCGCTGTGGGGCTTCCGGCGAATCAGCTAAAAATCTGAGAACACTGTAAACTTATTTAAAACTAAATAAGTATTCGGGAGTATAACTTACTTTGCTCCCTTGTCAACTCCCTCATCTTTATTAATTTATTCAGAATTGAGACCCTAATCATGCTAGAAATTCTTTATCTAGAAGTCCCGACACCGGATACAGCAGCGGTCTGCACTTGGTTGCAGCACGAATTCGATCCCGGAATCGGAGAAAAAATTATTACTCCTGACGGTTTTCGGCTGCTGTCAACCGCAACAGCAGCCGAGGTTGTGTTGTCTGGAACTCAAAATGCCAATCCAAAACCCGCCTTCGGTAACACCAATTCACAAAACGGCAATTCCCGATCGACAGAACTTTCCCTCTTTGTCTGGTCAGTACAGCGCACAACTTATTTAAAAGTCTTTCGTCTAGAAGACGCGCCCGTTGGAGAAAGAAAGTTCCTGCAAGCTCTGAATCTTGCTGTGAGAAACAAGTTTCCCGAGCGCTACCCAGAACCCCCTGTCATCGACCTCTCCAAACAGTCAATTTTTGACGCTCTTGCCCCCTATTACCCCCTGACAGTCAAATACTTCCAAAAAATGCCTGAAGGCGAATACGACCTCAAGCGCGTCTACTGGTGGGAGCAGCGTTGGCGCGAAGGCACTCGCAATCCTCAAACGCCAAAACAAGTAGTGTTTTTGAAGGAAGAAGGAAGAGGGAAGAAGGAAGAAGGAAGAGGGAAGAAGGAAGAAGGCCAAATTTCGGTGTCCGATTCTGGCGATACTTTTTACGACTTAATTTATATTGGCGGGGCATTGGGAGTGATTCACGCCGCAGTCATGGCGAGATTGGGCTACCGAGTGCTGCTAGTTGAGCGAATGCCTTTCGGGCGGATGAATCGCGAGTGGAATATTTCGCGGGACGAAATTCAAAGCTTAATTGATTTGGGTTTATTTACTGCTGCGGAAATCGAAACGTTGATTGCCCGAGAATATAAAGATGGCTACAACAAGTTTTTTGATGCTAACAATCCACCCGTTGCTCGATCACCTGTTCTGCACACGCCGAAGGTGCTAAATGTAGCTTTGGACGGCGAAAAACTTCTCTATTTAGCGGGAGTTAAGCTAACAGAAGCTGGCGGAGAAATATGGGATGAAACGGATTTTATTAGAGCTGATGTTGAAGCGGAAAAAGTAGTATTTCAGGGCCGCCACTTGCCCACCAAAGCCGATCGCACAGCATTAGGACGGCTGCTGGTGGATGCAATGGGTTCGGCTTCTCCCATCGCTTGGCAATTGAACGGAGGGCGGGCTTTTGAGAGCGTTTGTCCGACTGTGGGAGCAGTCATAGACGGAGGATTTGAGCCTGGGGTTTGGGATTCTGAGTATGGGGATGTGCTCTACACTCACGGCGACATTTCCCGCGGCCGCCAGCTCATTTGGGAGTTATTTCCCGGCGCTGGCGGAGAACTTACAGTTTATCTATTTCACTACCATCACGTAAATCCCGAGAATCCCGGTTCTTTGCTGGAAATGTACGAGGATTTTTTCGCAATTTTACCGGAATACCGCCGCTGCGATGTCGATAAATTGGTGTGGAAAAAGCCGACTTTTGGTTATATTCCCGGGCATTTTAGCACCAACAGCAGCGATCGAGCCGTGGCGATCGATCGCCTAATCTCGATCGGCGATGCAGCATCCCTGCAATCTCCTCTCGTTTTCACCGGCTTCGGCTCCCTCGTCCGCAATCTTTTCCGCTTAACAGACCTTTTGGATACAGCATTAAAGCACAATTTGTTGACTGCAAATCACTTAAACCCTATTCGCGCCTACCAGAGCAATGTTTCAGTAACTTGGCTGTTTTCTAAAGGCATGATGGTTCCCACGGGTCGTAGTTTGCCACCCCAAAGAATTAATTCAATTCTCAATACCTTTTTTGGTATTTTGGCAGGGCAAAAACTCGCTGTAGCCGAAACTTTTATCAAAGACAAAACCGACTGGCTAACTTTCAACCGATTGGCGATCGAAGCAGCCGGAAAAAATCCTTCTCTCCTGCTGTGGATTTTAGATTTTGTCAGTTTGGGGGATATTTGGCGCTGGCTGGGAAGTTACTTGAATTTTACTCTTCTGGCTTTGGCCAGTTGGCTGTTCGGATGGCTTCCCAGCTTCGCGCGCAGGGTACAACCTTGGTTGGAGCCCCGGTATCCTGCTGTTTGGCTGTGGCTGTTGACTAGCAGCTATGCTCTCACCTACGGCATGGGAAAGGGGAGAAAAGAGTTTTGAGTTTTGAGTTTTGACTCAAAACTAGCAACTTCAGTGCGCTATCGAAAACTCGGCAATTCAATTTCAGCTAGCGATCGACGTTTTTTAGAAGGCCGCAGCGGACTGGCAATCAATGTCAGCCAGTCGGGTTGTGCGACTGCTGTAGGTTTGGCCGCACTCGATCGCACTTCTTGAATGCCAAAGGTTTCAACTGAATTCACAATTTGAACAACCGGTGCCAATTCTGGGCTGCCTAATTTGACAGCAGCAGTTTCGGGTTCAGACTCAGCCACCGGCACTTCAGGTTCCGCAACCGCTTCGGCAGAGTCAGTTGCCTGCTCCTGAGGCTGGTAGGTTTCGCTCTCCTGCAATTGAATGACCGATACTTGGGCTAATTTGTTGAGTTCCAGATTGGCTGGGGATTCAGGGTCGATCGCATCGGCAGCAGCCACTGCCTCTGGATGCTCTGCTGGTTCCGACCAAGGTTGGACAGGGGAAGCGTTCAAAGCTGGCGGCAGCGGAACCTGAGAGCTTTTAACCGCGGCGAGCAAAGATTCTAATTGCGCGCTGGCGGTATCCTCTGCATTGTCAGGCGGGTAGATAATCGGTGACTTTTGCGGCATCTCCAGACTTCTTTCCAAGGCAGCTTTGAATTGCAGGGTGTGGCGCTGCTGGCGGTGCAAGCGCGATCGAAGTTCCCTGCAAAGATTTTCTGTGGTTACTAGCTGGTGTAACTGTTCGTTGTAGCGCTGCACAGTAGACGCACATTCTCGCTCAACAGCCGCTAGCCTGGCTTGGCTGGTTGCCAAATGACTTCTTAAACTCTCAACTAAAATTTCTTGACCTTGGAGGGTTTGATGGGAAATTTCCACTTTGCCAAACAGCCGCGTCAATTGTTCTTGAGTATTTTCGAGTTCTGCTGTCCGCTGTTCTAGCAAACTTTCGCGGTTCTGCAAGGTGTTTTGGGACTCTTCGAGAGCTGTTTCTAGCTGGGCGAGGCGCTGCAAAAGGTCGCGGTTGCATTCGTGCAGCGCTTGCATTAGGGTAACTGGGGTCGATCCTTTGCCCTTAGCCTCTTCCGCATTGCTAAGCAGATTTTTTAGATGATCTGAAATCGGGGGCGAGCCCGCCTCGGTCGGCTGTGTCTGAGATTGCGAATTTTTTGTTTCAGGTTTTGTGGGAATTGCATCTACGCTGATCGCGTTGGGAAAATCTACTGTTTGCCAGTCTTCTTCTGGCTGTTGGGGAACTCTTGCGGGAGTGTCTGTCGCATGGGGGGCGATCGGCTCAAAACCCCCAGCAGCAGCAAAATTTGACTGCAATGGTTCGGTATCGGATGGAACAGCAGGGTGCGGTTGGTGCTGATTGGCTCGAAGATCAGCTTCTGACATGGCTTTTTATCCCAATAGTCACAGGGTCTCAGATACAGTCTATCCTTATACTTTCTCCAGAAGGAAGCCCCTAAGTGATAGTTTTTGTCATTTTTCCTGTTTTTTGGGACTATAGCCTCTGAATCGAGTGGCGCGATCGAACTATATGGGAATGGACAAGTCCGATGGAAGTCAGAAGAAGGGAGAAGGAAGAAGCAATAAAATCAAGGGTTTGAGCAGTTAAGAACGTCCTAACCGTTTTGGCGGTTGCGCTATACAACCGGAACTAAAATTAAGGCGTAAGATTCGCCCACCACCGCCCTGGGGATGTGACTTTTTCGCCGCGAGTCCTATCAAAATGATTTTTCCCCATGTCTAGTAGCAGTTTCAAAAAATGATGCAACTGTGGGGGGGCGATCGAAACCCATACAGAATCAGTTATTCCCAATTCTTTAATTTTTTAGTCTCACATAGTATAAATTACTGTTTCGGCATCCGTGCGATCGCCTAAGCTTTAACAACTGCAAAATGTTTGTCAATGATTGCTGGAACCTCTGCCGGTGCAATGCGGCTGTAGCGAGTTTTGTCCGGCATCACAACTATATTTGGGCCCGCTTTGCACTGTTTGAGACATCCGGTTCCCTGAACAGTCACTTGGTCTTCTAAACCGCGCGAATTTAAAGCATTTTCTAAAGCTTTACAGACTCCTCCAGCGCCCCGCTTCTGGCAGTCTGATTTTTGACATACTAATATTTTGGTTTGGGTTTTTGCCGGAGCTTTTACAGTTTGAGCTGCTGCGCCAGAGGTGAATTCGCTTTTGGCGATCGCGCGATCGTCGGATGTCAATACCGCAACAGACCCATTGGTGGAGTCGAGCAGTTCTGGGGAGCGATCGTCGTTGCTCTGAGCCAGCTTGAGGCTGCGAGCTTTAAGTTTTATTTTACCGTTTTTCAAATTGAGTTCTTTCTCGCCTACAACTTGAACTTTCAACCCGGGCGTCAAAACAGGTAACAGAAATGACCGCAATTCCTTGCAAAGTTTAACAAGATATTCTACTCCCCGATCGCTGCTAATTCGCAAATATTTAAGTTTGCAACCATCTTCAACAATCAGGCCGAGGATTTCTCCCTCTAAACTGAATTCGGAAACTTGCTTGCCAGATTTATACATTGTTATGACTCCTTTAAATCGGTTACATCCGTTCCATGTTGTACACTGTTCGTTGCCGAACTTCTTTCTACCTTTAGCTTATTTGCCAGCAGCACTCCAGCCACTGCACCAGTTCGCCCCGAGGGGCACTGACTTGCCTTAACACGCTCGTTAACTGAGCAGCTTGTTTGACAGTGTTGACTTTTGCCCGCAAAGGTTGGTCAACCGCACACCAGCAGGGAATTTCTAGTTCTTGCAAGCGTTTGTAAACTTGCCACCTATCTAGCCAACTAACTTGCACAATGTCACAAACTTCTAATTCTGGATCTGCTGGATTCATTTTTTGACAACAGTAATAATTTGCATTAATTTTTACCCTGACTGGTAGCGGGCAGAAGTTCAAAGCCAGATTTCAGAAGAAAGTCAAGGATGGTCAAAAGCCCTTCCTGAAAAATTCTGCCTTCTGCCTTCTGCTTTCTGCCTTCTGAAGGTTCGCCCCACTTTCAGGAAGCGTTCAGAACGAGGATCTTTTTAAAGCATAACTCAACTGCTAATTATTCTCAATAGGTTTAGAAAAAAAATTTCCTACTCTACAATATCTTCCACTATCGAGGCAGACCCTGCTTGACTGGTAAATTTACAGTGCTACACTGACTCTATTGGCAACAAAACTGCCTATTGAGAGGAGAACACACATGGCTGAGACTCAGAGTGCATTGAGACCGTTTGGCCACATAGCTGAAAACCCAATTTTGTTGGAACATTCAGTCACAGCACCGGTTTGTGAAGGGATGAACGCGCTGCTGGCGAGTTTTCAGGCTTTATACCTGCAATATCAAAAACATCATTTTGTGGTGGAAGGGGCAGAATTTTACTCCTTGCACCAATTCTTTCAAGAAAGCTACGGAGAAGCTCAAGATAGCGTCCACGAGTTGGGCGAACGGTTGAACGGATTGGGCGGCATACCGGCAGCGGGTTTTAGCAAGTTAGCCGAACTGTGCTGTTTCGAGCCGGAACCAGACGGCGTGTATTCTTGCCGCCAAATGCTGGAACATGATTTGACTGCGGAGCAAGCTATTATAGGTTTGCTGCGGCGTCAAGCAGGACAAGCAGAAAGTTTGGGCGATCGAGCTACGCGCTACCTCTACGAAAAAATCCTGCTAAAAACAGAAGAGCGAGCTTATCACATTTCCCACTTCCTCGCACCGGATACCTTAGTGCAATTGAACTTGAACTAACAATTCATCTTCTTCCTCTTCCTTGGCGCCCTTAGCGCCTTCGCGATTCGTTATGTAAGATCTAAAAAAAAGCGAGCAGTTTTGTGACTGCCCGCTTTTTTTATACAAAGTGCGCTTAACCGCCTGGAATTAAGGCGCTAAAGCATTGCCGCGCAACAAGCTACCAATGGTTTTGGCGGTAATCTTCATCTGAATGAAGGGATTGGCCGGTACCACGGTTTTATACAAATAGCTATCGAATGTGAGCTTCTGCACGTCGCGATCGGCACACATTTCCACAAAAGCTTCGCGAGTCGCATCGGAACGGTAGAACACGCGCTGCAAAATGTCAAGCACTTTGTAAGTAATGCCGTAGGCTTTATCCCACCGCTTCAGGTAAATCTTAATTTCCTCTTCAGTCGGAATGCGCGCGCCTTTATTGGATATCTCCACAATAGTTTCGGCGCACATCCGCCCAGACTTGGCGGCAAAATAGATACCTTCGCCGGAAGACTTGGTAACGTAACCTGCAGCGTCGCCTACGAGAGCAACTCGGCCGACAACCCGGCGGGGACGCGGATGTTCCGGGATCGGGTGAGCTTCCACTTTAATAATCTCACCGCCCATCAATTTTTTGGCAGCGCGGGCGCGGATGCCTGCTTGCAGCTTTTTGATACTGGCTTGATTGACTTTCATCGTGCCGGTGCCGACGGCTACGTGGTCGTATTTGGGGAACACCCAAGCGTAGAAGTCGGTAGATACGTCATCGCCGACGTACATTTCGGCTAAGTCGTGGTAGTAAGCCATTTTATCTTCCGGCAGGCGGATGCGTTCTTGGAAGGCGATCGCATAATTGTAATCGCCAGCGTCGATCGCCTTTGCTACGCGGGAGTTAGCGCCGTCAGCCCCGATTACCAAATCCACCTTCAGAGTTTTCTGAATTCCCATTGCGCTGCCGTCGGAGTGGTCGGCATAGTGGAGAGTGTAGGGGTCTGTATTGTTGCCGGGAATTTCTAATTTGTGAACGGTGCCGTTAATCAATTTTGCACCCAAGGAAGCGGCGCGATCGCGCATGAAGCCATCGAGCACTTCGCGGCGACACATACCGATGTATTCGTGGGCGTTTTCAATATTGATGTCCACCTCGACATTCGAGGGGGAGATCATTTTCATTTTTCTGACTTGGCGGTCTATGATGCTTTGCGGCAAGTCAAATTCGCTGACCATGCACAGGGGAATTGCCCCGCCACAGGGTTTGGCATTGTCTAATTTACGCTCGAATAGGTATGTTTCGATGCCTGCTTTTACCAGTGTTTCGGCGGCGGAAGAACCCGCAGGGCCTGAACCTACTACTGCAACCCTTAGTGTCAAAGCTTTTCTCTCCAGTTTTTTACTATAGGCATTACTCAGGTGTGATGGTATCACGGAGTTTGGATGCGGTGGGGGTATGGGGGAGAGATTTCAATGAAATGAAACAGACCTTAACAGTTCGATACGAAAATTGGGTCTGGGGCGATCGTTTCGATCAAAGATCTTAAATTTTTAACCGCAGATGAACGCGGATGGACGCGGATGTGCGCTGGTGTGCGCTGGTGTGCGATCGAACATTTTGGACTATTGTCAAGAACAGGCCCAACCCCTATTCCCCACAAACAGTGAATTTTCTGTTTGTGGGGAATAGGGGTTGGGTCTCAGAGCCCGCCCGGACATGAACAGGCCCGACGGTCTGTGAAGCGAAGAATGAATTTTCTGCTTGTGGGGTGGGCATCTTGCCCGCCCGCAACAGGTTGGAAGCAGTCCAATAAGTTACATTAAAGTTACTTGCACTTATATCTAAAATTCTTATGCTCGGTAACTTTCAACAAAGCAACCTGCGGATTGAGCTTGAAGCTTCCGAAACAGCGATTAGAGACAGCTTGTTGCGTCCGAGTCAATTGCAGCAGTGGTTGTGGCCGCAGCAGTTGTCTAGCGGTTTGCCGGAAGAATTTTCTCAAGGTTTGACCTTTACGAGTTGGTTGGGCCCCGTGGCAGTTCAGCATCACGTTGATATTGCTGAGCACAATTGTCTCCGGCTGTTATTGAGTCAGGGAATTGACGGATTTCATGAGTGGTATTGGGGCGAAGGTTGGGTGCAGTCTCGGTTGGAGGGAGTGTCGCTGCTGCCGCTGAATTTGGGGCAAACGGCTAGTTTACTGCGGCTGCGGGAGTTTGTAGTGGGGAAGGGTAAGGGGAAGTAGGAAGTAGATCAAAATCATCTAAGAGCTTATCAAATGCAGTGACCCGACTGTTTCCCACCTGATTGCCCCCCAAACGACGCTAAAGAGCCGTGCGATCAAGTTTACCGCCTGATTCAACAAGATTCTGCCACGGCTGATGATTTTTTGACAGTCCATTTCTTCCTAGGTTTTTCTCTACTAAATTCTAATATTTTCTGAGAAACAGGGTTTCTTTATGTATCGCTACGGCCAGGCCAGAAACCCGGTTTCTTGGTTAATTTTTCGCTACCAAACCCAGGATTATTTAGAGAAACCGGATTGATGAGTGTAAGTCCTATTTCAGGTTATCGCTACTGTGCCGATAACTTTTTTATTTGGTTAAGAGCATCTTGGTAATCACTTCTGCTTCTTGTTTGTTCATTGCAGTTAGCGGCTTTGTCTATTTGTTTATTACAGTAATAAGTGGCTCGGTTTGTTTGTTTATTGTAGAAGTAAGCGGCTTTTTGATAATCGGAGATCGCCTCTGCTTTTTTCCCTTGGGCAGACTTGGCTAAGCCCCGCTTTTTGTAGGCCTCAACATAATCGGGTTCAAGGTCTATCACCTTAGTATAATCGGCGATCGCGTGTTCTTTTTTCCCCATGTCATACTTGGCATTACCCCGACTGTAGTAGGCATCAGCATATGTGGCACTAATGTCTATCGCCTTAGTATAATCGGAGATCGCCTCTGCTTTTTTCCCTAGAGCAGACTTGACATTACCCCGACGAACGTAAACAGGAGTATATTTGGGCAAAATGTCGATCGCCTTATTAAAATCTGCGATCGCCTCTGCTTTTTTCCCTAGGTTATCCTTGGCTATACCCCGATAGAAGTAGACATCAGCTTGGTTGGGATTAAGGTCGAGCGCCTTAGTATAATCCGCGATCGCCTCTGCTTTTTTCCCTAGGGTAAACTTGGCATGACCCCGACCGGAGTAGGCATCAGCATTCTTTGGATTCAACTCGATCGCCTTAGAATAATCAGCGATCACCTTCGTCTCTTCTCCCAGGATAGAGTATAACCACCCGCGATTGTAGTAAGCGTCAGCATGGTTGGGATTCAGCTCGATCGCCTTAGAATAATCATTAATAGCCTTCGTTGTTTCCCCCTGCTGATAGTAGGCAAAACCCCGCTTGTAGTAAGCATCAGCATTCTTTGGATTCAAATCTTGGCTCTCCGGCTTACTAGCTTGAGTCGAAGTATCGGGAGCCGAAGTTGTCGTGGAACAGGCGGCCATCCCAAACAGGGTCAAAACGACAGCCATAAGAGGTGCGATCGTAATTCGTTTGGGCATCAGAATCTTACAGGGGTAATCCTCTGGATCTTATCATGGTTTATCGACCGGACATGATATGATACCAATTTTTGATTACTATAGTATTGCACCCAGCGGGGCGACACCCCCGTGACTCTGACAATCCGGGTTCAAGATATTTTTTCTAGTAAAAGCCGATCAATCAATTCTGTGGTTTCTTCTGAAATCGTTTGATATCTGGGGTTTTGAACAAACTGCCTGTGACCATCTATAAACTTAAAGTTTTGCTTACCGCTGTGGGTGTGGCCATTTTTAACGATGTTTGAAAAACCGCAAGGGGGACAATTTATGGAATTGAGAATTAACAAGGCTTAGATAAGTAGGCATTATAACTCCTTACCCTGAGTCTGCCAGACCACCTGAAAGCCACTTCGCTGCCGAAAAACTAAGAGTGTGTTATACAAACATAATTTGTTCCTTTCTAAAGCGATATTCTCGACGCAACTAACCGGGTGTGTTTTGACTGCAGGTTAATTATTACCAGAAAAATAAATATGCTCTCCATTCCAGGTATTGCCGTCCAGAAGCTGCTTTACGAAAGTGCCAACTCTCTGGTTTACCGGGCCCTTCGGGAAGCGGATCACCAACCGCTCATCCTCAAACTGCTCAAAGAAAGCTACCCCACGCCTCAAGAATTGCTACGCTACCGCACCGAATACCGTATCACCCGAGAGCTGAAAGAGGCGGGAGTCGTGCAAGTCTATGACTTGCAAAAATACCAAAACAGCCTCGTGATGTTTGTGGAGGACTTTGGCGGGGAATCGTTGAAAATATGGATGCAGCAGCGAAAGTTTAGCCTCAATGAGTTTCTCCTGCTGGCTATTGCCACCACTGAAACTTTAGGGCAAATTCACAGCGCCAATATTATCCACAAGGATATTAACCCTTCTAATATAGTATTCAATCCAGCGACGGAGCAGATAAAAATTATCGACTTTGGCATTTCTACTCAGCTAACGCGAGAAACGCCGAGCCTGAAAAACCCCAACATTTTAGAAGGAACTCTCGCTTACATATCGCCGGAACAAACTGGTAGGATGAACCGCGCTCTCGATTACCGCACTGACTTTTACTCGCTCGGCATCACCTTCTATGAATTGCTGACAGGAAAGCTGCCTTTTGAAACAGAAGATCCTTTAGAGTTGGTTCACTGCCACATTGCCAGACAGCCATTACCCCCGCACCAAATCGAGCCAGAAATTCCCCGAATTCTCTCCCAAATTGTCAGTAAAATGATGGAAAAAAATGCAGAAAACCGCTATCAAACTGCATTGGGATTGAAGCATGATTTAGACACTTGTCTCGTTCAATTACAAGCAACTGGTAATATCGATCAGTTTGCATTGGGAACGCGGGATATTACGGATCGTTTCCTGATTCCCGAAAAACTCTACGGCAGGGAAACTGAAGTTTTTAATCTATTAGCTGCGTTTGAAAGAGTCCGTAATGCTAGTACCGAAATGATGCTAGTAGCTGGCTTTTCAGGGATTGGTAAAACCGCAGTAGTGAACGAAGTGCATAAGCCGATCGCCCGACAGCGCGGCTATTTTATTAAAGGCAAATACGACCAATTTCAACGCAATATTCCCTTCAGTGCATTTGTGCAAGCATTTCGGGAATTAATGGGGGAATTATTATCAGAAAGTGACGCTCAGTTACACATATGGAAAACCCTGATTCTCGCAGCAGTAGGCGATAGCGGGCAAGTGCTAATTGAGGTGATACCTGAGTTAGAACGCATCATTGGCGCTCAAAGTCCTGCGCTAGAACTGTCGGGGAGCGGAGCGCAAAATCGCTTCAATCTGCTGATGCAAAAGTTTGTGCAAGTATTTACTACTGCCGAACATCCCTTAGTAATATTTTTGGATGATTTGCAGTGGGCGGATTCGGCATCTTTGAAATTGCTACAACTGTTGATGGAGGATACGGGGCATCTTTTAGTATTGGGTGCTTATCGGGATAATGAAGTCTCCCCTGTTCATCCGTTTATGTTGACGGTGGATGAGATTGTGAAGTCTGGCGCAGTGGTGAACACTATTACGCTGCAACCGTTGAGTTTAGCAGATCTGAATCAGTTGGTAGCAGATACGCTGATTTGTAATTTATCCTTGGCTGGGCCCTTAACAGAATTGGTTTATCAAAAAACCCAAGGAAATCCCTTTTTCTCGACTCAATTCCTCAAGTCGTTGTATGAAGACGATCAAATTATCTTTGACTGGGATGTACGGCATTGGCAGTGCGATATCGATCGAGTTACATTTGCCGATGCCTCGGATGTGGTGGAGTTTATGGCGGCGCAATTGCAGAAGTTGCCTGCCGAAACTCAGGATGTTCTCAAACTTGCCGCGTGCATTGGGGCGCAGTTTGATTTAGAGACATTGGCAATAGTCAACGAAGAACTACCAGAACCAACGGAATCAGCGCTGTGGAAAGCCTTGCAAGAAGGACTCATTTTACTGATTTCAGAAGGCTATAACTTCATTCAAGCCGATGATATCTCCCCGAACCAGTCTGTTCCTAATCCAACTTATAAGTTCCTGCACGATCGCGTCCAGCAAGCGGCTTATTCATTGATTCCCGACGACCAAAAACAAGCTACTCATCTCAAAATCGGACAGTTACTGCTACAAAATTCTTCTGACATTGAAACAGAAGAAAAACTCTTTGATATTGTGGGGCATTTAAATAAAGGAATTGAGTTAATCGATCAATTAAGTGAACGCTCAGCCTTAGCCCAACTTAACTTAGAAGCGGGACATAAAGCCAGAAGTTCTACCGCCTACGCTGCGGCAAATATCTATCTACAAGCGGGAATTGAGCTACTGACACCTCAATGCTGGCAAACTCAATATGAATTGGCACTAAATCTCTATGTTGCGGCTGCTGAAATTGCCTATTTGAATGGTGACTTTGATGGTATGGAACACATGGCAGCACTGGTTTTGCAAGAAGCCCAAACAATTTTAGATCGAGTTAAAATTTACGAAATTAAAATTGCCGCTCAGACAGCCCAGAGCAAGGTGTTAGAAACGATCGCAGTAGCAAGAGAGGCACTCTTACAATTGGGGATTGAACTCCCTGCCGAACCCGATGAAGCCAAGATTGGCACAGCGCTACAAGCCCTTGCGGGCACCCTCGGCGGCAGAAAGATTGAGGAATTGGTTGACCTACCTGTGATGACAAATCCACAGACTCAGGCAGCTATGCAACTGTCTGGTATGTTGTTTCCACCCGTTTTCCAAGGAATGCCCGGTTTGCTGCCCCTGCTGAGCTCCACGATGGTGAGTTTATCGCTCTCCTTTGGGAATGCGCCCGCATCGACGGTGGGGTATGCGATGCACGGGATGGTGTTCTGTGCCTTTTTACAAGAGGTGGAAACCGGTTATTGCTTTGGGCGACTGGCACTGAACTTGCTCGATCGGTTCAATGTACCCGAATTCAAGTCTATAATTCTGCTTTTGTTTGGTGGCTGGATTCAGCATCGCCAAGAAGCTCTTTTGGCAACGATACCGACGCTGAAAGAGGGCTATAGGTTGGGCATGGAAACAGGCGACTTTGTAGACGCTGGCTACAACATATATATTTGTTTTTATACTTATTTATTCGCTGGGGTAGAACTAGACACTTGGGAACCAGAAATAGCAGGTTACAGGGCTGTCATGGCGCAGTTAAAACAATCTTCTGCTCGGGTTTATTTGGATATGATTCAGCAGACGGTGCAAAACTTGAGGGAAACCCGTATTCGGCCGGATTTGTTAATAGGCTCTGCCTACGATGAAACGGTGATGATTCCCAAGCACTATGAGGATAATGAATTCACGGCGATCGCTTGTGCCTGCATCTTCAAACTGCTGCTTGCTTACTGCTATGGAAATTATACGGCTGCACTAGACCACATTACCCAAGTCAAACAGTATTTGATGGGAGTATCTGGATCGACTTTTGTTCCAATTTTTCATTTTTATGCCGCCCTGACGCACCTGGCACTTTTTCCCGCACAGCCAGCAATTGAGCAAACTGAAATTATTGCCTTAGTGGAAACCCATCAAAGCACGCTGCAACAGTGGGCGCAAAATGCTCCGATGAATTATCTGCATAAATGGTATTTAGTGGAAGCAGAACGGCAACGGGTATTGGGCAATAAAGCCGAGGCGATTGAAATGTACGATCGCGCAATTGAAGGAGCCAAAGAAAACAAATATGTTAATGACGAAGCCCTGGCCAACGAACTAGCAGCCAAATTCTACGGGGAATGGGGCAAAACAAAAGTTGCTCAAGCCTACATATTTGAGGCGTATTATTGTTATGTTGAATGGGGAGCCACTGCTAAGATAACGGATTTAGAAACGCGATATCCCCACTTATTCGCGGTAACTCAACCGGGAAGGAACAACACTCAAACTACCGTAGCAATGACAACAACCGGTTCGGGGAATCACCTAGATATCGCCGCAGTCATGAAGGCTTCTCAGGCGATTTCTGGAGAAATTATGCTAGATAAGCTACTGTCTAGCTTGATGAAAATTTTGATGGAAAATGCAGGGGCGCAAAAGGGTTATCTGATTTTGTTAAGCCAGGGACAACTGTTCATTGAAGCTGAAGGGACAATCGATGACGAACTCGTCACCGTGTTGCAGTCCATCCCCGTTGAAACCTGTCAAGAACTTTCTACTGCAATTGTCAATTATGTGAGCCGCACTCAAGAAAGCGTGGTATTGGATGATGCTGCGCGATCGGGACAATTTACCAACGACCGCCACATCCGAAAGCATCAGCCCAAATCAATTTTATGTGTGCCGCTGATTAATCAATCTCAAATCATTAGTATTGTTTACCTAGAAAATAATTTGACAGCGGGAGCTTTTACCCCAGAAAGAGTGGAAATATTAAAAGTTTTATCGGGACAAGCGGCTATCTCGATTCAAAATTCTAAGCTTTATACAGAAGTACGCGAAAATGAAAGCAGGCTGGCTCAACTAAACAAAGCTTACGAGCGCTTCATCCCCCATCAATTCCTCCAGTTTTTAGATAAATCAAGCATCATTGATGTGGAATTGGGCGACCAAGTGCAGTTAGAAATGTCGGTGCTGTTTTCCGACATTCGCAATTTTACCACACTTTCGGAAACTATGACGCCGGAGGATAATTTCAAATTTATCAATTCTTATCTTTCTCGCATGGAACCCGTCATTAATGAAAATAAGGGGTTTATCGACAAATATATTGGCGATGCGATTATGGCGCTGTTTAGCGGTGAGGCGGATCATGCGGTGAAAGCGGGAATTGCTATGCTGCACAGTCTCGCTGAATACAATGAATACTGCGCTAAATCTGGCTGTGCGCCGATTCAGATTGGAATTGGCATTAATACGGGTTCTTTGATGCTGGGAACGGTGGGAGGACCAAATCGCATGGACGGGACTGTCATCAGCGATGCGGTGAATTTAGCTTCTCGCGTGGAAAGTTTGACGAAAAATTATGGGGTTTCTCTATTAATTACCCAGCCAACTTACTCGCGCCTAAAAAATCCATCCCAGTACGCAATCCGCACTCTCGACACGGTAAAAGTCAAGGGAAAATCCGAAGCAGTAACGGTTTATGAGGTGTTTGATGCTGACCCGCTAGCAATGAAAGAGGGCAAGTTAGCTACGCTGAAATTGTTTGCAGAAGCTAGGGCGATTTACTCAGAAGGGAATGTGGCTGAAGCCGCGTGGCTGTTTTCAGAGTGTTGGCGTCAGAATCAGGGCGATCGCGTTGCTAAAATTTATTGGGAACGCTGTCAGTCTGCATTGGGGACTCGCAAAAAAATCAAAGACAGGCTACACAATTTAAATTAAGCGGTTGCTATAGCGATCCTTGCAGGAGTCGTAAATTTTTTACCCCACCCGAACTCGCGGGGAGTCCGTAAGAAATTCACAAATGATGGGAGGATTGCTATTGATTTGACAATCAAAGCAAAAGTGCGATCGACTGCTGAGACACCCTACAAACTAGGCGATCGAAATGGGGTAGGTATGTTGTTGCGCTTTAGCGCTAAAGCGCAACAACATACGAAGTCTAAAAAGTTACTGCCTGAACTATACTGCTGGCAGTCACTCCTTTCAATATAGCTAAATACTCTCCTGTTACCTGATACTGAATTATCGTATCGCTAATAAAAGCGCCGGTTCCTTGAAAAATATTTAACTGGTTAAAAGCCAGGGGGCTAATTAAATCAATTTTGTCTTGATTGAGGGTAAAATCAGTAATCACATCGGCAGCGGAAGCGTCTGTTCCACCAGTATCGATCGCGATCGCAAACACATCAAAACCCAATCCGCCTGTGAGAGTGTCGGCACCAATTTCTCCAAATAAGTAGTCATTGCCCCCGTCGCCAAACACTATATCGTCGCCATCGCCGCTGTAAATGCGATCGTTTTCCTTTCCTCCAGAAATCAAGTCAAGGCTACCGTCACCCTGAATAAAATCAATCCCTTGGCCGCCAAAAATAATGTCATTGCCATCACCGCCGCTGATGCCGTCATCGCCTTTTTGTCCGTAAAGCAAGTCATCGCCTGCCTTGCCATGAAGATAGTCATTGCCGGGGCGTGCGTGGATAATGTCATTCAATGCCGATCCTGTGACGCGATCGTCCTTGTCTGTCAAACCGATTACTGACTTTTGGGACAGGGTTTTGACATCGCCTAAGTTATCGTTATCGCTGATATTGACTGTCACAGGAGCGACGAGATTATTATACAATGTGTCATTGCTGGTAGTGGCGTGGCTAATTGGGCTGACACGATCGCCCTCAACAGCCGCATCGTCAACCGCAGTCACCGTTAACGTTTGGGCGACATTCCAATTGGCGGGAGTAAAAGTAAGGGCAGGTTGGCTGACAGTAACTTGGGTTCCAGGAGTAATAGCAACGGTGACATTAGCAGTTGGCTGAGTATTTAGTCGCACTTTGTATATATCGTTGCCCAAGCTTTCGAGTACGTCGGTACTGCCAAGTGGTTGAATGATAATGACAGCGGGAGTACCTGGAGTTGTTGTCGGAGTTGGAGTTGTTGTCGGAGTTGGCGTTGTTGTCGGAGTTGGAGTTGTTGTCGGAGTTGGAGTCGGAGTTGGAGTTGTGGTGGGAGTTGGAGTTGTGGTGGGAGTTGGAGTTGTGGTGGGAGTTGGAGTTGGAGTCGGAGTTGGAGTTGTGGTGGGAGT